>NZ_JBPCEP010000008.1:0-279706 GCF_050971705.1 Niallia sp. M35 | reverse complement strand
CCCTTATAAGGATGAGATGGATTTATTATTTTATTGCTTTTAAAACATATTAGCTCTGTTCTTTGGTAAAATATCGAATAGTTCAAAAATAAATTAGAGGATTTTTTTATGATAAATGTGATAAAAGGTTTTTTCGCGAGCTTTTTTGTTATCTATTTCTTTATGCTATCTTATTTTTAATAGAAAATAAGATAGATGAACTTTTTGAAGCTCTTATTTTTCAGTCTATTAGTGGACTTTTCATTATTTTAATCCAGACCATGATAATGGAGCTTTGTTTTAAAATAGAAGGACATAATCAATTGTTTGCCATAATGATAGGTTTTATTGGTAGTATTTGTAGTTTTATCTATGCGATTACTCGAAATGATTTAAATGTGAAAGTTTAAAATAAAGAAAAAAGGAGTTTCTAAATGAGGGCTGCCTACAGCGTTCTAAGAGAGATACATAAGGGCATTGCTTTACCAACAGCAAAAGATTATGATATGCAACAGCGGCAATTTGAAAATTTCATCCTTTTTTTAGAAAATGAAGGATTTATTGAAAGAGTACTTAGAATCGATACCTTTTTCTCCCTAAAGCCAGCTAGATTAACGAAAAAGGGACAAGCCTTTTTAGAAAATACAATTACTTAGAGGAAACTTATCCAGATAAACAAAATATGATGAAATGGATCCGAGTAGGAAAAGAAGTGTACTCGAATGAAGCTGATGAGGAAGACTAAAATCAATTTAATAATAGCTCCAAGACTTCATTCACATCAAGGAGCTATCTGTTTACGCTTTTTATTTCCCATCATTATTTAAGCTGGTTTTTTTCCCCTTAACCAGCTTCAAAGTTGCCACAATAAGAAAGCTAACTATCACCAATAATAGCCATGAACTCACTTTCCCAACATGAACAAGGCTCCAAGCATCTTTTTGATTGGGATATTCCCATGCACTAAAATAAGTTGCAATGTTTTCCGCTATCCAAATAAAAAATCCAATCAGTACAAAAGAGAGTGCTAGCGGCATTCGATATTTAATGCCATTTACCTTGTAAAATACCCAGGATTTCCAAAATACGATTATGACTAATCCAGATAAATACCAACGAATATCTATCCAAAAATGGTGGGTGAAAAAGTTCAAATATATAGCAGCAGCAAGTGGCACAACAACTAAAAAAGATGGCCAATTTACTAGCTCTACCTTTAACCTCCGCCATGCCTGACATAAAAAACTCGCAACACTTGCGTACATAAAGCCACTATAGAGAGGGACGCCAAAAATTTTTGTAAAGCCCGCTTCTGGATAAGACCATGAACCCATATGAACCTTGAAAAGCTCAAGGGCAAGTCCAATCAAATGGAAAACGGTTATAACCTTTAACTCATCAATCGTTTCCAAACCAGTACGGACCATCACCCACTGCATAAAAAGACAGATAAGAAGCAGCCAATCGTATCTTGGTAACAAGGGAAGTTCTATCATTTTTGTCATTGCCAGTGATGCAAAAATAGCTATAGGAAAAACACAAGCTAAAGCTTGTTGCCACCCGAAACAAATAAGCTGCTTTAATGCTCTTATCACTAGATTTCCTCTTCATTTCTATATTCCAGTATATCGCCTGGCTGGCAATCCAATGCTTTGCAAATTGCTTCCAATGTTGAAATACGGATTGCTTTTGCCTTTCCATTTTTCAAAATAGAAAGATTAGCCATTGTTATTCCAACCTTTTCCGATAATTCTGTTACACTCATTTTTCTTTTTGCTAACATTACATCAATATTTATTATAATTGCCATTTGTATCACCTCAGACGATTAAGTCGTTTTCTGATTTTATATCAATTGCCTCTTTTAATAGCTTTTGAAGCACTGCTGCAAAAACGGCAATGACCATCGAAGCAAAAATCAGAACAAGTCCAATTAAAATAATTCCTGGCGCATCATCCCTTTCTGCTAAAAGGTAGAATAGCGGCAATCCCAACACAAAAATCGCGCTTATAGAAAGAGCACAGTTTTTTATTTTCTTTAGTGCATTAACGGATAACTCCGAGAATGCTTCATTCTTATCAATATAGTTTAACAGTTTAAATGCTTGATATAATGCATAGTAGAAAGGAATTGCTGCTGCATAAAAATCAAACATTATCAGATATTTTAAATAAGCATTATTTGGATACAACTCAGCAGCAAAATTTCCGATTTCTGGTACTAAGAAGATACATAAGGCCAGAATAGGTACGCCAATAAGAATAACAGCAATCTTTAAAAAGAGCGTTGATACTTGTTTCATCAAAAACACCTCACTAATTTATTTCTATTTTAAATTACCATATAATTTATCGTTTTACAATAAATTTTTATTAATAATTATTTGTTTTTTATTGTTTATAAAAAAACAGAGTAAAATAAAAAGTATCTCTTATGGAAAGAAATACTTTAACAATAGACTTATTTATCAATAAACTATCCTGTTACAAACATAAAGTCTTGTACAAATACGGAAACCGCCTTTAAATCAACTCGATGGCTTTTATACAATGCTTCTGCCTTCTTCAGCTCTTTCTTCACTTTAGGAGAAATTTTTTCTGCTTCTTTTAACGAAATGTCTCCAATTAATAGATCAATTGCTATTTTTTGTATGTTTTCTTCGCGAGACTGATGCAATATGTAGGAAATACAACTAATTTGGTCCATTCTTACACCTCTCTAAACATATTTTTATGAATAATTCTATGTTTAGACAGAAAATTCCTTCTTTTTCAAATAAAACAAAAAAGACAGTTCTCAGCTTCCTTTCAGAAACATTAATACTGTCCCTTTGCGACTATTTTTTGCCGGCAAATTTATGTGAGCCATCACAATTAGGCATTTTTTGGGAAAGGCCACAAATGCAGTCATTTAATCCCTTGCCATTTAGGATTCTCTCCATTGCCTTTTCAATCCTTGTTACTTTTGTTTTTGCTTGCTTTGGCTGGGAAAAATGAAGAATGTAAGCTCTTTGGCGCCCTGGTGTCAATCCTTCAAAAGCAGTTTTTAATGAAGGTATTTCTTCAAATTTCCTTTCAAGTTCTTCAGGAATACTGTATTCTTTGTGCTCTTTTACCATCACTTCCAAACCTGATTTTTCCACTGCAATTGCTTCAAGAATATATTCTTTTATGGCAGATTCCCTTTTCATTATTTCTTGTAAGTTCTTAAAGCGAATTTGCCGCGCTGCCTGGACATTTTCTGTTTGTTGGACTAGAATTCCTTGAGGATCCTTTAAGAGAGCACCTTTATGAAATAAAAGAGCACAATATTCTTTAAATCCATGAATGAGCACAATGTTTTTATTTTTATAAGTGTAGCATGGATGCATCCATTTAAATTCTTCCGTCAGCTCTTCGCACTCAAGAGCAAGCTGTCGTAGCTTCACATATTCTTCCTGCCACTGGCTATCTTTGCTTAAAAATTCCTCCACCTGTGGATTTAATTTTCTATTTGCCATACAAGTACACCCTTCTATTATTACTCTTTTCTCCAAAATGTCTTACAATCTGCTTTATCAGTAATATTAAAGTCAATCATTTTTTCTAATAAAGAAAAATTAACGGAATTGCTCCATTTTATTCGTACGAGCTGCTTCGTATGATCATAGCCTGCTTGTACAATTTCATCTGAAAATTGGATGATTCCCGCTCTTTCAGGTGCGACTGCCAAATGCTGCTTTGCAATACTAAAGCCAATTATGAATGTTTCATGATCCGTAAACATCGGCTGATTCCAAGCAATTTTCGGCACTAAACTGGGGAATTTTTTCATTACCCAATGCAAGACCTCTTCTGTTCGATCCCGATGCTCTGGATTATCAATCCCTGCTAAAAACTCTGCAAAAACTTCCATATTCATCCTCCACCATACACTCTATTGCCAATAATCTCATTTTGATTCCTGAGTCTATCATATCGCATATTCATTTGTTATTCTAGCTACAAACAAGGTTAAGATGCATCACTTTTGCTATAGGTATTTGTTCTTTAATCTCATTTTTTAACGAATATCCTTAAAAATATACTGCACTTAATCCAACATAAATTAATATAGAAATGATAATAAACACTGAAAAGAATAGCCCCTTGCCAAAGCTAGACCAGTTTTTCATCCATCCCCATCTGCTTTTATTTCTATCAAGCCAAAAATAATCTATAAGAACAGTCAATCCTATTATTATCATAACAACAATCGGATTCATTCTTCTCCCTTCTTTATGATCATTATATGAAAATGTAAAAAAGTTATTTACCGATCAGCTAAAATTCTCTTTTTCTCTATAAATTTTGTTATATTAAAAGAACAGGAAAATTCATTAAGTAATTTACGAACACAAGGAGACACTTTGATGAAGGAAATTATATTTGTAACAACCAACAAAGGAAAAGTTGCATCTGCTGAAAAGGAATTAAAAAATATAAAAGTGACTCCTATACAGGAAGAGTTAAGCGAGCCACGTACTGACGATATTAAAGAGATTGCTAAACAAAAAGTCTTGCAAGCATATGAAATCGTTAAGAGACCATGCATTGCTTTAGATTCTGGTTTTTTCATCGAAGAATTAAACGGTTTTCCTAGAGCATATGTAAACCATATGTTAGATACTATCGGTATTACTGGTATATTAAAATTACTAAAAGAGGAAAATAACCGTGCTTGCGAATTTAGATCGTGTTTGGCCTATTATGATGGTGAACAAATAACGTACTTTGCGAGCAAATCACAAGGAACGATAGCTGAAGAAATAAGAGGTTTAGATAATAATAATAAATGGTCTGATCTCTGGTATATTTTCATTCCCAACCATTTTAATAAAACACTTGCTGAATTTACGGAAGATGATTTCCATATATATGAAGAAAAGAAAGAAGAGTCCTGTATTCGTAAATTTGGAAAATGGTTTGAAGCGTTGTAATAGCGACAATATAATAAAAGCGGTGCAAAAACATTGTGTTCTTGCACCGAAAAAGCAAACAAGGAATGCTTGGATTCTATTATCTTCATAATCTTTGTTTATTTTATTATTTAACAAATGAACATATAAATTGTTTATAGCAAATCCTTATTTTTGTTATAAGAACGTTTTAAAGAAATGTAGTTAACGAAAAACCATAGCAAACCTGCGAACACTATTAACACAATTGTTTCCATCCATTCATTTATGTTGGCTGGCAAACCTAAAAAAATAACATAAAACAAGAAAAATAAAATAACAAAACTACTTGTTTTCATCACAATACTTCTTAATTCTTTCTTATAGGAATCTTCTGTTGCAATATCTGCATACTCAATACCAGATAGTATATACCGCCCTAACACATAAAGGAGAAATATCGCAATAGGTAGTAATAGAGATGTTTTAGCATCTAAATTAACATAGTTATTCAAAATAAGCATTCCTGCAAGGATAAGCAAAAGGATTATTGCTCCTTCTGAAAAAAAGTACAAAATCCTTTTTTCCTTATATTCATCATTAGGTAATAAAAAAGATATCCAAGATCTCATGACAACTCGACCTCCCAAAATAAATCATCTAATGTTGTATTTAATTCTTTAGCAATAGCAATACATAAATTCAGACTAGGATTGTATTCTCCTTTTTCAATCAACCCGATAGTCTGCCTAGTGGCATTCACTCGTTTTGCAAGCTGCTCTTGTGTTAAACCTTTTTCTATTCTTGCTAGTTTCATTTTACTTGCCATATACTCACCTACACAATGAAATATATATTCAACAATTTGTTAGATTTATCTTACATTATACAACGATAGAATGCAATATAAATCTTACATTAAAAATATCTCTTTTTATTCGCAAACTCATCTACAATAGGAATCAGAAAAGACCAAATCCTATGCAATTTGGTCTAGTTTATTAGTATTCCATTTTTTTCATTCTAAGATTATTTTAACGGAACTTCAATTTCTAAATCTGTTAATATTCGAGGAGTTTCTTCTTGCATATATTCAATCGTTAGTCCTTGTCTGGGAATATTCATAAATTCTTCTTCGATAATATAATGATCCTTTTCTTTAAAAGTTTTGGATGTATTAGCACCATAATATACTTTTCCCAAATGATCCTTTAATGTAAAATAATTCGAATGTAGAAAAGGAAATTGGCTATTTAATTCATACGTTATTTTCATTACATTTCCCGTATACTTAACGCCAATAATATTGATTTTTCCCAAATCGTCTAAATCTAATTTAGTCCCCTTTCCTCTAAATGGTTTTTCAGTTGGACTATTAGTCTGATTATTATTGGCAATTATTGGTTGAATAGTCACCGAATCTGTATTTTTTTTCTCTAACCCTTCAAATGATTCTTGAATAGAATCCATTACTTCTAAATTACCCTTTATTGTGATTCCACCATAGCCATGGGTATTGGAAATCCAAGGAATTACTTCTCCTTCATTTGTGATTAGTCGAAACATCATCATATTATCTTTGAATTTCGTCACCGGCCCTTTAAAGCTCAAATTAACAACAGTAGTGATTGGTGTTCTTTTTATCTCCTTCACAGTAAATTCACTCTCATTGCTTTGTCTCGTAATCATCGGAGCAATCGTTTTTACGTTTTCCGTTTTGCTAAGTTTAAATTCAAATTGAAAAATCTCATACTTTCCGTTTATTACTAATGCATAATAGGGATGAACTTCAATTTCCTTTGGTAATTCCTCATTTTGTAAAAAAATAACTGTTCCAATCCCAGCTACTTTATTGGCAGTCACCATTTCATAATTCCCATCTGTTAACTTACCTGTAGCTGCGCTTGCCTCTTTCTTAAAGGAAACATTAAAATTATCAATCTGATACTCTCTTATCGGCTCCTTTGATTCCACTACATAACTAAAGGAGATTCTTTCCCCGTCATAAATTGCTTCCTTTATCGTCATTTCTACCTCATTACTTTTCGATGTGGCAACAATATTTGATACTAATTTGCTTTCCTTCCCTTTCTTTAACCCTCCATCCCCATATGCTTTGAAAATTGAATCGATAAAAGGGAGAGAGGAAAGTGTGTTTGCAAGAGTTGGAGACAATTTTGGAAAAGTCAGCAGCATCGAGATAAATAAACAAAACGTGATAGTTGCTACGATATGCTTTTTATATAAAAGGAGTATATTAGGATGCGAGGCATTCTCTTTCTCCAACTTTTTCACTTCGAATATAACTTTCTGTCGATCACTTTCAGAAAAGTTTACATCTTCCATAACATCACCTAGTGTCTCTTTTATAACTTTGGAATCATTCTTCATCTGAATTCCTCCTTATGTAGAAATGGCAATAGATTTTTTCTACCTCTTCTCAGTCTCGTTTTCGCAGTATTCTTAGAAATTTGGAGAATATCTGCAATTTCATTTATATCTAGCTCTTCATAGTAGTATAAAAGGATTACTTCAGCATATTTTGGCGGAAGACTTAAAATTATATTTTTTAGCTCTGCTTGCATCGTTTGAATCATTACTTCTTCTTCTGTTGACGGCATAGTGGCGCTCTTATGATTTATATCTTTCTTAAATAAGCTAAACCGCCTCGCATAGGCACTTTTTATATGATCTTTACACTTATTGATTGTAATTCGGTAAAGCCATGTTTTTAATTTCGCTTCTCCTTTAAACGTCTTTAAATGGGTATAACACTTAATAAAAACAGTTTGCACAATATCTTTTGCCGTTTCTATATCTTTTACATATGTATAAGCCAACCTTGTCAGTTCATCACCATACAAAATCATAATTTCTTCTAACAGCTCTTCTAATTCATTCTCTTCTAGCTCTCTTAATAATGAATGTTCTAGTCTTTTCGAAATCACTTCTTCCCCCCCTTATAGATTCGCAAGTTAGACGATATAGATATACCATAGGATTCACTTTTTAAGCGTAAATAGTTTTCTTCCGTTATCATAGTACTCTTTATATCGTGATTACTTAATAAAAAAAAGCTAAATTCAGTTTAGAATTCAGCAAATAATTTTGCATTTGAATATTTTGTATTCAGTAACAAGATTTTCTTTAAACATAGAAAATTGCTCCTGTTAAGTATGATTCGTCGATAAAATAAATATTAGGTAAAATAAAAACTTCACTAGCAATGGGAACGCTTCGAATATCATATACATGCTCCTATCCTATTCGATTATCTAATATATAATATGAAGCATCTCTTTTTTTGTAAGCGTTATCTTTGCAATAATAAAAAAAACTCTCAAACAGAGAGTCTCCTTAACTAACTTTATAAAACTTATCAATTTTACCAGCTAAAATTCTTAAAAAGTCATTAATGGTCATATTTTCAATTTTTTTAGAATACCATGACAATTTATTCCCCATGTCTTCTCCATCATAATTAACATTTAATGGAACATACCCTTTTGTTTTGGAAGCTAAAGTATGATCGAAGGCAATGATTAATACTTTCCCCTCAGGTGTTTCTAACTTCACTTTATACCTTGGAAATTTGTAATCTGTGCTATACTTTACACCTTTAATCTTAGCCTTTGTTTTCATACATTCTCCTTTTCGAGTGTGTCTATTACTATTATAGCTTAAATGAAGATAATTAGACATCTTTAATTGGGATAATGGAAACTATGGGTATTTGGTCTTAAGAAACAACAAATATTTCTACCTATCTCACAGCTTTTTTCTGTAAGTTATTATTCAGTGTCCGCTATTACCTCTAAAGAGCCCTCCTCGCTGTAATGGATGATATTCACAATTTTGTAATAAGCTTTTTCAATGACAATTGTTTCTCCAATGGAGGGAGGAATTTGATAAATAACTTGCTTTGATTGCCAGCCCTTTACTTTATGCTGATATAAAGTATTTAGTCTCACCATGTAATATCGCCTCTTTCTATGGATGATCTAACAATTAGTAGCTATATGAATATGTATGCATTTCTAAATTTGTCCTTTCCTTTTAAATGAAAAAATCTGAAGCCGGTTTAGGACTTCAGTTAAGAAAGAGCGCATTCCATAAAAAAGCTCCATAAATATTCACAAAATCTCTCTCTCTATCCAATGTTTGGGTCTTTCTAAATAGTTTGGTATTTTAGTATGAACATCGCCAATAGCGGAATTAATTTGCGATTGTGTAAGGAAGAGCGCAGCTTCCAGGTTTGCTACCCTTAAGTCAGCGTCTCGAAGATCCGCACCAATAAAATCAGCTCCTCGCAAATCACTATTACTTAGATTTGCAGCAATCATCAGCTTGCCTCGAAAATTTTCCCCTTGTAAATCTAATCCTTTTAAATCGGCCCCTATAAGGTCCGATTTATTTTTCAACCTCTTTTTCCCTTTATTCGTCCTACTCCCTCTATAATTTATACTTGCAGCAATTAAGAGCTCGTTAACTTTCCTTCGATGGGAATTAAGATCAATTGTTAAAATCTCTTGCGGTGTTCTTTCCGTTAGTTCAACGGTTTCATCATAAATAAGTTGAAGTTTGTCACGAAAAGAAGCAGTTTCCTTTAACGTAAGTGCTTGATTTAGATACCAGAGCATTTCATGTAGTTGTTGAACAAGCGGAAAGATAAGGAACATTTCTTCTGCATGCTTACCACTCCGCCAATCTTTCCCTTTATAAATGGTTTGGGATACATGCTGCCCTGCACCGAAGCATTCATATGATACACAGCCGCGGAATCCTGTTTTTCTCAATTTATCATGGATGGAACAAGCATTGTCTGAACATAAATTTCTGCATGGTATCCCGCTCTCTTTATTAAAGGGAAAATCTGCTGATTCTCCATATGGCAATGCTACACAACATAATCCAAAGCAATTTTGACAATCCGACTTTAATGCATTAATCATTTCTAAATCTCCTAGTAATTTATTTACAAGCTTCTCGGGGAATCAGACATACTATTTACTAAAATAATATAAATTAGAATGGATACTGGCATAGTGATTATAAAGATTAAGCGAATACCTAGTGGCGTAATTCAAAAAAACTCAGCAATCCCCCCACAAACACCATAAATAGCTTTATTATTTTGGGATTTCCTCATTTTGCGATTCATCCTATCGTTCCCTTTCCATCAAATAAGCATGTGAAATTTCATTATCATTTTCTCAATTCATTTCCTGGCAATAATCGTAAATTCCCATGGAATATTCTCCTTTTTCCATCCAGGATGTTCCTCAAATCGATCTAATGTAAACCTAGCCGTAATAACTGCATTAAGAATTTCGCTAAGTGTATAAAAGCGGAGAGAAACATCGTGAAAACCATCTTGCTCTTCTTCAGGGAAAAAATGTTTATATGCGATATCGCCTGAATGTATTTCCGTATCAAAATAAGTGTGCATCGCCGAGAAATCTTTATTCAAGCATTTCAGCAAAGGATGATAATCGCTTAGAATCATTGTGCCATCCTTTTTTAAAATTGAAAATAAAAGGGACATAAGTTGATCTAAATCATGAAAATAATGGAGTACTCCCCCTTCCAAATAGAGAATGTCAAACGTTTCTCCATATGTTTGTAAATCGATGTCATAAACATCTCCTACCACATAATTTATGGAAGTATTAGCATAATAAGCTAGCTCGTTCGCGTATTGTTCATTTTCCTTTGATATATCGAAGACTGTCACATCAGCTCCTAACAGTGCTAATGGCACTGCCTTCCTGCCATTTGATCCACATAGATTTGCTATCTTTTTCCCCTCAACATTCTCTAATAATGCTTGATGCTTTTTTAAACTTGCTCGAGGGTCTTTCCTTATTTCTTTCGCTTTTTCCTTTGGGCGGCCATCTCGCTTTATCCAAAATTCATAGGCACGATATTCCCATGCCGCTTTATTAGTCGCACTTTGCTCATTCATAAGAAAGTCCTCCCCTTAAAATCACTCCCACAATCTTTCCACGTCTACTAATTCATTTTTCATAAATTTCATTCGGTAAATATCTGGCTTTGTCGTATGAAGTAAAAATTCTAAATCAAACCGCCTATCGTAGTAGCTCATCATTAACGTCATTACTACACCGTGGGTTCCGATTGCGATCTTTTTTCCTGCATATGTAGTTAGTAACTGTTTTAAAACCTTTATCGCTCGTTTTTGACATACTCTATTAGACTCAGCACCAGCTAAGGCATAATCTGGATTCGAAAACGACTTACTAAGATATGGATACAATTCATTATCAGATAAAGGGCCAGCTTCTAAACTAAACACTTTTTCTTTTAAGTCTTCCATAATGGACACCTCTTTGCCCAAGGCTGCAGCTAAATCATTAATGGTTAAGATAGCACGTTGATAAGGACTGGAAAAAACAGATCAATTTCTTCCTTTTGTAGCATTTTGCTTATACGTTCAGAATCCTCTTTTCCTTTTTCTGTTAACCCTCTTGTTCGTTCTGTTCCTTGGGCTTTTGGCGATTCACTGTGTCTTACCATGTAAATATATGTTATCATCTTGCCCTCCCACAATTGCTCCTCTTATACGTAACCATTCCGTTGGCTTTTTCTTAATAAAGTGCTTTTCGATAAAGGTAAGAACTTCGTCATTTCCTGGCAGTGTTACGAATTTCTTTGCTTCTTCAAAAGACAACCATTTATAGTCACTATGCTCATTATTTAAACGTACATCTTGATTTTCCTCTATAAAGCTAACAAATACTGGAGCAATATATAGGTAGTTTTCTACAGGCGAATATATTTGGTCAAATGTATTCGAACTATAAAGGGCTAGCTTGGTAATACCTGTTTCTTCCTTTACCTCTCTTAAACTGCTTCCTAAGCTTTTTCCCCCTGTTCTAGGCTTCCCCCTATGCAACACCACATATCTTAAATACTGGAGTTGCTCGTTTCAATAATAGAACTTTATCTAAAGACAACCGCTATCCTAGCACTGCAAATCGGTGTTTGTATCCCTTTCATTTTTTCACTCCAAACATGTTTTGTAAAATTAAGTCTTTTTTTATTATAGTTCTTTTTCTCAAAAACTGGTAATATTTCTTGTATTTTATTTTTATAAAAGAGGGATAAACATACTAGTAAATTTCTTAACAAATAGGAGGTTAAAAGATGTGTGTATTACAGAAATTTGCCTTAATGCTAATCGTGATTGGTGCTGTTAATGGGGGACTTATCGGTTTATTTCAGTACGTTCTTGATGTAGCGATTTTTGGAGGACAGCATACAGGATTTTCTCGTATTATCTATAGTATAGGTGGAATTACTGGTTTATTGAGTCTTAGCTTATTTTTCTCATCTGAAAGCTTCTCAAAACCAAACTTTCAAAAGCGTCCCCCCTATTAAATTGGAATATAATCGTTATTAAACAAATTAAAACGGCAAACAAAACTATGCATTGGTTTTGTTTGCCGTTTTCAATTATTATCTTCTTATAAAATATTCGCCACTAACTGAATTCCACTTAGAAACAGACCGATAATAAATCCGCATACGGCTCCGTTTACCCGAATCCATTGCAAATCTTTGCCTACATTATTCTCAATCATATCGACAAGTGTTTCGTTATCCAGCTTATCCAGATTTTCTTTTACTAAATTGCCAATTTGATCATGGTTTTTCTCAATAAAATGAGAAATTTGGTGAATAATCCATGGATCAATCTTTTCGCCATTTTCTTCAATTTTTCCCACTAGCTGAAGAATAAATGGAAGAGCTTTTGTTTCCATAAACTCCTCATTTTCAAGAAGTTCGATTGCTTTCTCTTGTGCTTGCTTGAGGCTTGTTAAGATTGTATGATTGGACTCAAGCGAATCAAGGACTTTATCTTTCCATGTATAGATTCCTGCTAATACTTTCTCGTTTTCTGGAAGGCTTTCAATTTCCTTACGAATGTAGTGAACCAATGCTTCACGGTTTTGCTCCCCATCTTTTTGAAGACTACGCATTCCACTTAAGCAAAGATTTTGGACAATTTGCCCTAACTTTTCTTCTGTTAAAATATTCTGCAATGTCTTTAACGCAAATTGCAGCATGCCGCTTGCCTCAACATTATTTAACACATTCATCGAAACAGAACCAAGTTTTAGAGCTGTTTCTTCTTTTCGCAGCCAAGCTTCCGCTTTTACTAGAACATGATCCAATGCTTTTTTATCCACTTCTTCTGAAATTAATTGCTTTGTAAGCAGCTGTAGAATATTACTTATTTGTACATCTGATAAAGCTGCTGACATTTGCTTACGCACAAATGGAGTTATTTTTTCGACGTCTATATTTCTAATTGCTTGCTGTGTAGCCTTTATCATTGCTTTCTTTACTGGCTCTGTTTCTATTCTTGTTTTGATGGCAGCAGTGATTTTTTCGGTAAAAGGAATATTCTTCACTTTATCCTGGATACTTTCCTTTGATAACCAATCCTTTTTCAAAACAGTCACTAGCCCATTTACCATCCTATCCCTATTTTTAGGTAATAAACCAGTATGTGGGATTGGCAAACCTAAAGGATGTCTAAATAGTGCTGTAACGGCAAACCAGTCTGCTAGACCACCGACAAGTCCAGCCTCAAAACCGCCATGAATTAAATGTATCCAACTATTATCTTGAAATGGAAATGTCAGGATAAACCCCAATCCCATAATAAGAAGTGAATACCTTGCAAGCTTTCTTGATGATTTTTTTTCCACGCATTGTCCCTCATTTTACTTTTAAAATCGTTTTTACATCTTTTTAGATGTAGAACCTCTATTCAGTAGTATACCAATAATCACCTAAAAACAGAAAGAGAAAGTAGATTTTTAGCTTTTTTTCTTATGGTATAACAAAAGCCAAAAGATCTGTTCGACCTTTCAGCTTCCTAGCACCGCTTTATAACTTGTCTAATGGCGCTAAAAATTCATTCATTACCTGTCTATACTGCTCAGGTTCTTCTATATAGGCCATATGGGCACTTTCTTCAAATACATGAAAAGATGCATGTGGAGTTCTGCTACTATAATATTCTGTTGATGCTGGTGTTGCTTCATCATAGCGCCCACATGTATACAATGTTGGTATAGAAATTTCTGCTAACTGTTCCGTACAATCAAATGTTTTTAAGTTCCCTTGTACAGTAAATTCTGAAGGTCCCCACATTATTTGATACACATGTGGATTTCTAAAGTGCTTTCCTTGTTTTAAATGTTCTGGATAAGGCTTTAATCTACACACAAAATGATCATTAAACACTTCAATCGCTTGTTGAAAAGCAGGTGTATCTGTCGTTCCGTTTTCTTCACAGCTTCTGATCGTTTCTTGCACCTCTACTGGTAATAAAGCTAAATTTTTCTTTTGATCTTTTTCCCACAATGGTGCACTTAAACACGGACTGGAGAAAATAATGCTGCTAATTCCTTCTCGATTATTAAAATAAGAAGCAGCGGCAAGAGTTGTGCCCCATGAATGGCCAAGAATATGGACTTTTTTCAATTCTAATCCTTTACGAACTTGCGCGACTTCTTCGACAAACCTGTCTAATGTCCATAGGGAATCATCATCTGGTCGATCTGACTTTCCACAGCCTAACTGATCATATAATATGACTGGTCGATCGGTTGCCAAGTCCTTTAACCCCTGTAAAGAGTATGAGCTAGAACCAGGTCCTCCATGTAAAATAAGCAGTGGAGTTCCTTCTGCTGTCTCATTATGTATGATATACCATACTTTTCCTCCTGTAACCTCTATATATCCTTCTTTCATCCGCTTACTCCTTTTCGCATTTTACTACTAGTTTAGCCTATTAATTATTCCGATATCTTTTTTTCGATAATCTCCACGCGATTTCCAAATGGGTCACGAAACTCAAACCGTTCATAGCCTTCAATAGGAATAGAATCAGTTATTTCTACTCCTAGATCACTCAGTTTATTTTTCCAATCCAACATACTATCTACTTGGTAAGCAAGGTGGGACTTAGTTGAATAACGATCAAATCCTTCTTCTGTTCCAACATGTACATCCATATTTCCTAGAGATAGCCAAAAACCCCCTCTTCCTTGTAAGGATGCAGGCTTCGCTATTTCTTTTATACCTAGCTCGCCACAATAAAAATCCTTAGCCTTTTGTTCCATTCCTTTAGGAATGGTTATTTGCACATGATGCACACCAATTATAGTCATCTTCCTTTTCCCTCCCAGATCTTCGTCCTATTAATTTTATAATAGTCTAGCCGAATAAAACATATCGTAAATCTAATCACTTATGATTAGAAAAAATAATGGTAAATAGTAGTCAATAAGTCATTTATCCCCAATCTTTTGATACTATGAAAATAAGGTAAAGAATAAATCATATATATAAACCAGGAGACTAGCGAAGGTACAAATTAGGTTTTATGTTTCCTTACCAAGTGAAAATCCCGCAAACAGCTTGCCCCCATATGGCTTTAATACTTTTTCCGTAATTTCTATAATTTTATCTTTTTCTCTGGTTCGATAAAAGCAATCAAATGCTTCAATAAACTCATCCGCAAATAGAGAATCATATTGTCGTAAACTCCTGACCATCCATTTCGATGTGCCAATCCATTGCTTATTTACTCTTAAAATAAATTCATGGAGAAGAAAGCTTAATGTACTTGCAATGAAAATTTCCTCTTGTTTATTGTCCGCTCCTATCAAATCGTCTAGCACGTCTGTTATAAAGTAACGCTTCGTACGAATTGTTTCCTCTGACCATTCTTTCGGTCCCTCTGCCAGCATTTGTTTTGCTTCTTGTTTGATTGCTTGCAAAGCTCCGTCGTCTCTTAATATGATTCCTTCTGTAACCATTCGCTGCATAGAAGGTTTGGCTATATTATAGTCCATTAAGAAGAAATCTTTATAGGAAGATAAATTATGTACAAATACTTCAATTGGCCAACCAAATTCCATCATAGACTCTCTATAAGAGGAGACGATCTTTTCATCAAAAATGACAATATCAAGATCGGAAGTAGCTGTTGCTTGTCCCCTTACTACACTTCCGGCTAAAACAGCAGCATTACAATTTGCATAATATGTTTCTATAAAAAGGCGGGCTGCTTCTACTGGCTCTAATCTTTCCATGTAATTAACTCCTTTTCCTAATCATTATATTCAATCAATAGTTATTATTAATTCCTTGACAAATACTGCTGTTCCACTAATCTCCACATCTAATTGACCATTCCTCTCAGAAACAATAACAGATACTCTCCCATCATGACCTATCTCCTGACCTTGTTCAATAACAATAGTCTTATTTTTCCATGCCTCATCCACATACTTAATATAATATGCTCCCATCACTCCTGACGCTGTGCCCGTAACTGGATCCTCGGTTGTCCCAGAGTAAGGAGAAGAAAAATGCCTTCCGTGCATAATTGCATTTATATCATAGGTTTCCAGGCAAAATGGATGAATGGATGCTTGAGGAATTTCCGCTAAAATAGCTGGAAACAAGTCATTTTTAACAGCCATTTTTGGAAATACACGCAGTTCTTTAATAGGAATGAGGAGTGTCCACAGCCCCGTATTGCCATAAAGAATCGGAAAATTTGTATCTAAATCAGATTCTTTAAGACCGATTGCTTCTGCTAATGCTAAACGTGAACCTTTGAATTCTTTAAATTGCGGTGTAACTTGCTTCATCGTAATGGCAGGCGAAGACTGATTACGATGATTAATTTTAATCGGAAGCACTCCCGCCTTTGTCTCGATGGAATAAAGTTCTTTGTCTGAGAGTAGCCCCATCGTTTTTAGTGCAAAAACAGTAGCGATAGTAGCGTGACCACAAAGATTCACTTCATGTCCAGGAGTAAAATAACGAATATTTAGATCAGCACATTCTGATGGTAAAACAAACGCCGTTTCATTAAAACCTACCTCTTTGGCTATTTTCTGCATTTCTATCTCGGTATATTGCTCTCCCGCTAACACGATTCCAGCAGGATTTCCCTTATTCGGCTGATCAGTAAATGCATCATAATGTAAAACAGTAATTTTCTTCATTTCCATTTTCCTCCTACTAATCTATTTATCTCTTCCTTTATTATCTATCATATTCCATCCGCTTTGCTGTTTCCCTTCCTACTTCCTCGCCGTATAACTTCTCCACTATATGAAAGGACATATTGATTCCGGCAGATATCCCACCAGAAGTTAGTATCTTTCCTTCATCTACAAATTTCACTTCCCTAACTATCTGAACCTTTGGGAATTCCTGCTCTAAGCGATCAATATCCATCCAGTGCGTGGTAGCCTTTAAATTATCCAACAACTCAGCCTTCGCTAATAAAAATGCTCCTGTACAGACAGAAGTCATAAATTCCACTTTCCTTGATTGCTTTTTAATCCACTTAATGGAAACCGGATTATAAATTTCGATTTCTTCTGCACCATAGCCGCCTGGAACAATGAGAATATCCAGAACAGGATGGTTTTCAAAAGAAAAATCTGCTTCTATTCTAAGACCATTTCTTGCTAAAATAGTTCCACCTTTTTCTGAAATAGTATAGACATGGAATAATTTATTCTCCCCACCAGCTAAAGAAAAAACTTCAAATGGACCAGCAACATCCAATACTTCTACTTCATTGTAAATGAATATTCCGACAATTAGTTCCTTCATGTTCCCCCCTAAAATAGATATATATGTAAAATAAAGAAAAATCAATTAACAACTCTAGTCTTTACATCCTAACACGTTTTGCGAATTTTAAAATAATATTTTTACTAAATTTCTTATAAATAGGCTCTGTTAAAGTTTAAAGATGATATTTCTTATAAAATAAAGTTCCATTTTATAATATTTGCTTATTAAACTAAGGCATCTGTTAGTGACATACCCTATTAATTTTTTGGATTGAGTTAATGGTTAAAGAATAAATCGTATATGTGTCTTCTGTATTCATAATGGTTTCTGACTTTTCATCAACCCAAATTTCAATTATTTCTATATCCCCTATAACTAATGATTCATAACTGTTCTCTATTGGATAAATAGTTTTCTATACTTTTATGATAATTTTGTCGATTATCAACCTTTACTTCACTATTTTGCTTGCAAACAAATAAAACCAACTGATAGAAGATATAGGATAAGATTAAACTTATTTTTTTCATAAATGAAAGTTCCCTTAACAATCTTTGTAATTTAGGCGAACAAATCCCTTTCTCCGATTCAAATATATTAGTAACCGATTTATCTCACCTCTTGTTAAACTAACCTCCTATAGAAAAAAGAGCTGACCCAAGCAGCTCTTTGATCTAAAAAATAAAATTATTTTTTTAAAACTGGAATCCAAATTTCGCTTTTCACAAATGGTGAAGTTAAATCTTGGGTTTTAATCGACAAGATTTCGGGTCCTTCTGTTACTTGATAATTGGAAGATGGAAACCACTCAGAAAAAATCCTCCCCCAAGTTTCCTGTAAAGTACTAGGAAAAGCTTCCGTTGATTCAAATATCGCCCAGGTTAAAGCAGGAACTTCAAGTTTTGAAAAGTTTTCAGGACATTCTTCTGTTGTTGTCACTCCTATATACTGATCAAGCTCTCCTTTTTCTTCCATACGTCCATCAGAAAAGTTTGTAGATGCTTGAATCATTCCTTTAGGTTCAGCATTAGAGAGTTTTTTTAATTGATCTATTTTTTCCATAGTCAAAGATTTCCACATTGCTGTAATTTCCGGGTTTTCCCCTTCAAAAATAATTGGAACTCTTTTCATCATACCAACTATGTTAAATGCTTTTTTTTGTTCAATTCGGTAATTCATTTCATTTCCTCCTCTAATTGATAATTGGAAGGTCATTGGTGGAAAGGCTTTTAATTGCTGTCCGTTGTTTCTTGCTTCTGATGGTGTTACACCATGGAAATTTTGAAAAGCTCTAGTAAAAGAGTCTGGAGAATTGTATCCATATTTAACCGCAATATCAATTATCTTTAAAATACTATTTGTAAGCTCAAATGCAGCCAAACTCAGTCGTCTACGGCGAATGTATTCTGATAATGTTATACCTGCAAGAAAAGAAAACATTCTTTTAAAATGATATTCGGAGCAATGAGCGATTCTTGCCACTATTTTAAAGTCTATTTCGTTCGTGAGGTTCTCCTCAATATATCCCATTGCATCATTCATGTTCTTAAGCAAATCCATTAAATGCCCCCCTTTCATCAATAGAATAACAGGAGTTGTATGTATCCGTCCGACATTATGTGCACCATTTTGTCGGTTTAACCTATCTTTTACTAAACTGACCATTTCTACCATAAGAAAGATCTTACATATTACAGTTTACTTCCACTTTAGCACCACATGAAAAAGGCCTCCCTTTACATTAGGAAAGTCTCCTATAGTTTGAGAGAAATGATTCACAATGTTCTTTTTAAAAATTTTTCTTCTAGTAGGATTAAAAAGGAGAAGAATCTAAAAAGACCTTACTAAATTATCTGTAGATCATTGGACTTTTAGATTCATCTATTAATATAAAAAATAATAAAAGCTTCTTACTGTGGATAATAGGGCAATAAATTTTATTGTATTATAGTTTCTAATAAATTATAATTAAATTCTGAATATTAAAACACACCACTTAAAGGAGTATGAATATGGAAGAAATCGTGACTTTTATTAACGGGATACTATGGAGTACCCCAGTCATTTATATTGTATTAGTAATCGGTCTTATATTTACGTTTGTATCTAAATTTCTTCAAATTAGACATATAAAGGAAATGATTGTCCTCATGTTCCATGGAAAGAGTTCAGAGGCTGGAGTCTCTTCCTTTCAAGCACTTTCCATCGCATTATCCGGTAGAGTTGGGACAGGTAACATTGCTGGGGTAGCTACTGCCATTGCCTTTGGAGGACCTGGTGCCGTGTTCTGGATGTGGTTTATGGCTTTTATAGGAGCTTCTACAGCTTTTATTGAATCAACACTCGCACAGATCTATAAAGTAAAGCAAGATGGCCAGTATAGAGGAGGGCCTGCATATTATATCGAAAAGGGAATCGGATCAAAGTGGTTTGCATTTCTATTTGCAGGAGCAGCAATCATTTCCATGTCGATATTAATGCCAGGTGTCCAGTCGAATTCAATAGCAGTTGGCATGAAAAACGCCTTTAACATGCCTACATATATAACAGGACTATTGGTAGTTTTACTGTTGGGGTTCATCATCTTTGGTGGTGTCAAACGGATAGCAAATGTAGCTCAGGTAATTGTTCCGATTATGGCTCTAGGCTATATCCTTTTATCCATCGTTATCGTTTTAATGAACATTAAAGAACTACCGGGAGTTTTTACTTTGATCTTTAAAAGTGCCTTTAACCTTGAAGCTACATTCGGTGGCATGATGGGTATGGCCATTGCATGGGGTGTAAAACGGGGAATCTACTCAAATGAAGCAGGACAAGGAACCGGACCACACCCATCAGCTGCTGCAGAAGTATCCCATCCTGTAAAACAAGGACTTGTTCAGGCATTTTCTGTGTATATCGACACCTTGCTTGTTTGCTCAGCTACTGCCTTTATGATCTTGTTCACAGGAATGTACAATACAAAAGCCCCAAATGGAACAATGATTATTAATAATGTAGAAGGTGTAGAGGCTGGACCAGGGTTTACTCAGGCAGCAATCGATAGTCAAATCCCTGGATTTGGTTCTGGTTTTGTAGCTATTTCTTTGTTTTTATTCGCATTCACGACTATCATGGCCTATTATTATATTGCAGAAACAAACTTGACCTATCTGCTCCGTAATAGAAATAACCGATTTTTTTCTGACTTACTGAAACTGGTTTTACTTTTTGCCACTTTTTATGGGTCCACTAAAACAGCCAGCCTAGCTTGGGCACTTGGTGATATTGGTTTAGGCTTAATGGTTTGGCTTAACATGATTGCTATCGTGATATTGGCTAAACCCGCTTTCATTGCATTAAAAGACTATGAAAAACAGAAAAAGCAAGGTTTAGATCCTGTTTTTAATCCAGAAACATTGGGAATCAAAAATGCAGACTTTTGGGTAAAGGAAGAAAAAGATAAAGATAAAGCCGTTTAACAGCAGAAAGACCTTCTCCTAAATAGGGAGAAGGTCTTTCTGCTGTTGGAGTTTTTGGGTAATTACACTGCCTCTTCTATCTCCCCAACAATAGAGGATTTTGTTTTATACCTTTTATTCTTTATGTCTAAAATCTCCAATAAAGAGGATTATTTTTATTTTATGAAGGAATGTACTTAAACTAATCTTCCCATAGCACTATAAGAAAAACGCTCTATTATTTGAAAGCTCCCAACTGTTTAAGTGCATTGATTCACAAGCTCTCCATCATCAAAAATACAAAAAAGTCTATGAATTTATAGCATTGCCTTATGTAACTTCAGTTTTTTACCCTTGCCTAGTATTAATTTTTGAATGATGAACTAATTCGTGATTTATAAAAGAAGAAAATCATTGTTCTATAGATTTGTTCAATAATATCAGGATTTGAATTGTATTCATCAAGGATAATCCTTACTTTTTGAATTACAGCCTCAACTCTCTTTAGTGCTTTAACATCTTCAGTATCTTTATGTTTAATTATTATTTATTATTAAAAATATATAAGACTTCATTTTCTAAAATTAATCTATTTTTTCCTTTAAGTGTTTATATCTCTGATAATAATAACTGTTTTTTCACCAATATAAGTTCTTGTACAAACTTCATTACTGTTAGAATCTATATTTAATATGCTTTCATTTTCACTGTTTTCTATAATATCCATTTGTACGTTATGGTTTGTAAAGTTAATTTGGGCTAAAAATTCAAGTTTTTATCTTTTTGCTAGTATTTCTTTTGCAACCGGAAATTCACCTAATTGCATATGTTTTTGAAGCAGTTGATTTGAAATTTGAATTGGATAATTTGTTTTCTCGTTTTGATTAACTCCCAAAACTTGTAGTAATTCATCATGGAATTCTTCTAAGGTAGGTATTTTACCTTCACGCATATGTTCTTTTTGGATTTTAAGAAGCAAAAATGGAATTTGGGCTTTTTCTTCTCCACTTAACTCTTTTTTCAAAACAATATAATTAATATCAGATAGTAAATCTGAAGATATAGTTTGGTCCTCAATAATTTTCATCAAAAGATTTTCTAAAAGTTCAATCTTAGAATTCAAGTTATAAACTTCTTTATCCAAACGTTCTACTTGGTTTTCTAAATTTCCAATCACTTCTGATGTCTTTTCAAAATCCATATTAACACCTTCTCTTACCTCTTCAATATTTTTACACTCTCTCATATTTTTTCTCCTCTCTACTCAGGAAACTAACCTCTTATTAGTACTTAATTTTATTTTATCATTTCATTTGGAAACTTACCCTTTTTATTACCTTATTCAATGAACCTCCCTCTTTACTTCCATAGGCAAAATTTCATTTACTACAGGAATACTGCACCCGTTCGTAAAGAGGATTATGAAACTTACATTCAAATCACCATTTCAAATTTTTTCCAATTATAATAATATTAAAGTGTAATTATTTTACAAAGGAGAGTTCTTATGACAACTACTACAAATGATAAAACTATTATTAAAGATGTAACAATTAATGCACCATTAAATTTAGTGTGGTTTGCCTGGACAATTTCTGAAAGAGTTTCTGAATGGTTTGCACCTGAAACTGTTGTAGAAGCTAAAGAAGGTGGTGCATATGAACTTTACTTTATACCTGGAAATAAGGAGGGTATGAATACGAAGGATTGTAAAATCACAAAACTTATTAATGAAAAAGAGCTACTTTTTACTTGGAAAGGACCAGACCAATTTGAGACATTAATGAACAATAAAAATGAATTAACAAATGTAAACGTAAGTTTTAAATCAATCAATGAGGATTCTACCAAGGTTATTGTTAAACATATTGGATTTAAAGATAATGAGGACTGGACCGAAGCAATTAATTGGCACCAAATGGCTTGGTCAGGAGTTCTTGATAGTCTAAAATCTGCTCTCGAAAATGGCGAAGGAAATTTATGTTGCCAACCTTAAAAAAGAATATTCTACATACACCATCTATATTTTTAAGTGTGTAAATGGTTTTTATTTCCTAAAAAGCACTAAGTACCTATCTCGTGATGTAGGAATTGTTGTTCAACTAAATCCCTCGTTAGTTAAACAAGCAGTAATGCTTATATCGTCAATTTTGATAACCTAAGTGTATCATACGTTTCCATATTTTATATTAAATTCCCTTTAATCAACAAGTCATCCATAGTAATAGGATTCCTTTGATATTGAATAGATTCTAACACCTAAAACCAAGCAAGATAATTATTCAGGTATTTAGTTGCAACTCCATTAGAACGTTGTATCCCTCCTTTAAGCCTTCGGTGATAATAGTTAACGTTCTGGATATGGTATAGTCTCTTTGTGCGAACCTTACCATCTGACTTGAATTGAAAAATATCCATCCCTTTTTCAGCAGCATATGTTTTAAAGGCATGCCAAGAATCGGTGCGTAAAACACTTGCATTTGAAAGTTTATGACCGATAGCTTTGTCTAACTGCTCATTTGTTAATCGACCCATTCCCAATACCTGCAAAAAAAGTCATCTCTTCACGGTTCTTGCGACTAAGACATAAACTTGTTCGTTACTTCATCTCCATCAACAATCATTGATTATGTGCCAGTTCCTTTCGAAGAAGATACAGTAAGTGCATCAATTAAATACTCTCATAGTCGGTGCTTTTCTGCTGGATTTAGTTTTTGTATGGCTTTAAGAATATCAGTTGCTCACACGTTCATCACCATTTTTATATAGTTATATCCATTACAGAATGTAAGTTCTTATAAATCGAAATATCAACAACAGACTTTAACAGAGCCTATAAATAAATGGTATAATATTTGTTCGAATGATTTAATTGGGAGGAATATATGATTCAAGCAATTGGCGTCGTTGATTTTCATTACAAGCCAATGAGAACAACGAAATATAAAGAGAATGTAACAAAGCGGATTAACGCAAAAACAAATAAATTCGATGATTCTTTTGAAGTTCTGACGATTTCAGAACCATATGATATGGATGGAGATATTTATGTCCGTGTTTCCTGCTCATTTACCATTTATATGTACGAAAAAGCCTATATTCGAAATCCCGAAGAGTATGTGGGTTCTGTATTTCCTACATTAAAAGAACGGATTACACCACATATCATTGCTACAAAGGTTTATAGTTTAACGAAAAGAAGATGATGTTTAAGGGAAGACTGATAAATTATAATAAACGCACCTAAAAAATAATATAATTCTTTGAAAATTCATCTTTAACTAACGTGGTATTTAGTAAAATTAGTATGGTGGAACTAATAACCTTAAGAATACACAAAATGTAAGAATCACGAGAAGAGACTACAAAAATTAGATCAACAAACAAAGTAGGTAGGATGCATGGAAGAAAAAAACAAAAAAATGGAAACATATTTTAATACAAAGGATATTGCCAAACGTAATGCATTATTAAAGCAATTAGTATTTGACTTGCCAGATGACGGAAAGGATTTTTTTTAAAAGCATATAAAAAAGAGCGATATTTAGATATGCGACTTACTGCGATTCGAGGATATGCTGGCTTTGCAAGTGAAGAAGAGGTGGCCATTTTAATGAATAGGATGTTGGAAATCTTAACAAAGCGCCCCGAAAGTACTCCATATAATTATCAGGAATATGAAATCTTGCGGTCTGCTTTTTTGCTACCCTACCTGCTAGAAATATATCCTTATGACTGTTTCAAAAAATTTAATGAACAGTTAGAAAAACAGTACGATGCCATGCCCGATGTTTTCAAAGGAATGTTCACCTGCAATGATAAAGGTGAACATATCCAACTAGTTCCTCCAGCAGTAGTACAGAAACGGATTGCAGCTTTCCAGCGTGGGTAAAAGACGTCTCTAAGTGGTCCTTGAATCCACGAGCCGCTTTTGTCATTATCTCTAAGTAATATACAAAAGAAAATGATTTCGCCCCGCTATCACTTAGTATCCATGTTACTTTTAAAGACGTTCCTTTGAGCACAAACATATATAAATCTACGAAAATCAAAATTAAATAATCTTAATATCATTTCACATTAGCAAGTCTTGCTGTTGATTTACATATTACGCAAATGGTTAATCGAGCATGGTGCCATACGTTAATGAAAAATGGGAGGTTATAGCTTGGAAAAAACAAACGGAAAAAAGCGAAAAAAGACTCCTTTTTTGGGAGCCTGTTAGACATATTAATAGACTTTTTTGTGATTTTTTATGGATTTTTCCGATTTTTATTTCGCTCGCTTTTGAAATTCTTCTGAATGTACATATAAGGAGAGCGACAGAAGAAAAATGCTTTCTCTCTCCTTATATTTATTTCATCCTTTCTATTTCCTTCTTAATTTGCCTTAAAGTTATACAACGGCTTAATAATTTCTGCAATATCAATAGTCTCTGCTGTATGTTTAATTATCTCTTCCATTGGTTTATACGCAAATGGACTTTCATCTAACGTACTATTCTTCACGGAAGTACTCCAAACGTCTTTCATGGATGTCTCAAAATCTTTTAAGCTAACGGTCTTTCTCGCCTTGGTCCTCGACATCAATCTTCCTGCTCCATGTGGAGCGGATTGGTTCCAATCATCGTTTCCTTTTCCAAAGGCAATAATGCTGCCATCTCTCATATTCAAGGGAATAATCACTCTTTCTCCTTTTCTAGCAGAAATAGCTCCTTTTCTTAATATCATATTTTCCATATCAATATAATTGTGAATAGTAGTAAATTGATCTAAAACTGCCCAATTCATCTTTGTAACAATAACATCAATCATGGCAAGTCGATTTAAATAAGCATATTTTTGCGCAATCTTCATATCATGCATATAGTCTTTAAATCCTTGCGACTCTAAATAAGCAAGTTCTTTGTTTATTTTTGGCAGCTTCATATTTTTTAAGCTTTCCTGAATTTCAGCATGCCTGCCCTCTTTCTTTAATTTAACAATCATTTCTTTTTTTATCCCGTCGATATTAACTAAGTTATCGTAAGCAAGTGTTTGGTAATATTCCGCTACTTGTGCACCTAAGTTACGGCTTCCACTATGTATAACGAGATATACACTGCCATCAGCTGCTTCATTTAACTCGATAAAATGATTGCCCCCACCTAAGGTTCCAATACTGTGTTCTGCTCTTTTTTTATTTATTTGAGCTTTCACCTCATCTAAATCAATTTGTTCCTTATATGAATGAGCTTTATCTCTGATCGAGAATCCACTTGGGATGAACTTGCGAATCGTTTCATCTAATTCATCAAAATTCAAATTTGCTCTGTCTACAGTTAATTTTGCTACCGCCATGCCACAACCAATATCTACCCCTACTAGATTAGGGACAATTTTATCTTGAATAGTCATTGTTGTACCTATCGTACAGCCAACTCCTGCATGCGTATCTGGCATAATTCTAATCTTACTGTTCTTAGCAAATTCCTGATCACATAATTCCTTAATCTGTGCCTCAGCCACTTCTTCTAATTGATCCGTAAATACTTTAGCTCTATTATATTTACCAGTTAATTCAATCATTTGGTCACTTCCTTTTTAATTTTTTCACATAATTAGCTTGGTTAATCATTGACGTATAGCTTCAATCTGTTATACACTTAATATAACAGATTGAACTAGAATAGGAGGAAAAAAAAGAATGAACTCTATTTATATTGGGATATCTCTGCAACTATTTCTTTCAGTAATAGTTCCAATTATATTAATGGTATATTTACAAAGAAAAAAAATGATGTCTTGGAAATCCTTACTTGTTGGTATTGTAATCTTCATTGTATTTTCACAAATTCTTGAAAAAATCGTTCATTTCATCGTGCTTAGCCCGACTGGCACTGAATTAAAATGGAGCAGTAATCCTTATCTTTTTGCATTATACGGTGGCCTTGCTGCTGGTATATTTGAAGAATTCGGTCGCTATTTTGCTTTTACAGTATGGTTGAAGAACAATCATCAATTTAATGATGGACTATCATATGGATTAGGACATGGAGGAATAGAAGCTATATTTATTGGTGGCATGTCAGCACTGAATTCTCTGCTCATTTCATCTATGATAAAAACGGGGAACTTGGAAACATTATTAGGTCCAGCAGCTAAACCTGAAGACATTAACAATATTAAAGAGCAATTTGAACAGGCTAATGTAATGCTTTTTGCATCTGGCGGCTTAGAAAGAGTTTTTGCCCTTGCGCTACATCTTGCATTATCCATATTAGTCCTATATGCAATTAGACAGCAAAAATTTATATATGTTATTTATGCGATTCTTATACACGCAGCTGTCAATTTCTTCCCAGCATTATATCAGGCGGGTACTATCACCAACCTACTTATAATTGAAGTTTTTCTAGGGATAATTGCTGTACTATCCATCCTGTTTATTGTAAAAATGAAACCAAAATTTGAAAAATAAATATTAGATACTCAGCTCTCCTTTTTATGGAGAGCCTTTTACCATTGTTCACCTTCCCATTCATCCATAATTGTTATATTTTCTATTGTTGCACCTGAAATAGTATTTCCACCATTTTCATAGCTATTAAGTGGCACTATATAATTATTTTTCTTATCAAATCCTTTAATTCCATAATATAGTCCTTCCCCATTAGAAGAAATAAAATCTTCCTCCTGATTCTCTATCTTTATTTGTGCTGCATTCCATATGGCTCCCCATTTATCTGGCACTTTGTATATACCATATGGTTTTCCACTGATTGATACGTCTTCCTCGATTTGAATTGCTGGTTCATACCATTCACCGCTCCAGCCACTGGTAAAATGTCGGTCTCTTATTAAATAGAAAGTAAGAGTTTCTATCTTATTTTTTGAATCAAGATTCCATAGAAAATAGGATTCTGACTGATTTCCCGCCTTTATCCTCCATAAAAGCGGTTCTCCAGTGGTTGTTACATAGGTTACTTCCCATTTATTATCTATCCATTCTAATAAACTATAGCCATATTGTTTATCACTAGAAAGATGGGGAATGAAAACATGCTTTTCATCTAATGCTCTTTGGTCAAAAACTCTATTTATGCTAATTTCACCAGTATCTTCAATCATTTTTCTTATACTAGTTTCATTTGGAAGATCGGATGGAGAGCTTTCAGCTTCCTTTAAGAAAAGAAAAATAAATAAGCTTATAGCAATCATGACTACAACTAATAAATACCATACTCTGTTAAATTTCATCTATTCTGTTCCCCCTTTTAATACAGATTCAGAGGAGCGAAAATAGTACTGACCCTTTTCTGTTGAAATAAGCATCCCTTTTCCATCTCTTTCCATATAAATGGTAGATTCATAGCCAATCCCCCACTTTGGAGTCGCTCCTATAAGAATATAGGGAAAGCGTTCCATTGTCTGATGTGGCATCTGTCCTTCCTCTTCCAATTCTTCCTCCTTAATTTCTGGAAATGATTCATAATACCATTGCTGTGTATCCATTTTCCCAATCCCCCAAGAGGACAGACTTTCTATAAACAGCTCTTTATTAAGATCTGCTTGTTTGCCTGAAGGATGAATTAATAGAATGCCAGGATTATTTAGTTCAGCTAAAAAAGTCTCTACTTTATCAGTTGGATACAACAAACTTTGTACCAGAGAACTAAGCAAGGTTGTAATAAGAAAAATATAATTTCCAAAGAATCCAAGCCAAGCAAATGGTCGATACACCTTCCAACGTTCTTTCCGCTTTCCAAAAACCAATATAAGTATCCATACACCAAGTGGTAAAATAGCTATCTTTACTGGTGTTTCACTAACGATAAATGAAAAGTTAAAGCAAAATAAACCAATGTATATAATAATGACCATTTTCCATATAACAGGTTTTTCTGTTTGTTTTCTATACAAATAACATACTGCACCGATAAGTATGCCCCAACCAATTATAGTCATTATACTTGTACTTAACGCATTGGGAATCCAATAATCAAACATATACATTCTCCTATAAATCTATTGAATTAATCCTTATTTTAGCACAATTACCAAATAACAACATCTCATTTTGTAAAAATGTGAATGATATCATAATTGGAGAAATAGGATTATATTAGATGGTTTTAAAAGCATATGTTAAGATATTTTTATATATGTGAATGGAAAATATAAGGAGTGCACGGAATGGAAAATTGGATTATAGAAACGATGGAAAATTTTGGTTACTTTGGTATTTTACTATTAATTATGCTTGAAAATATCTTTCCACCAATCCCTTCGGAAGTTATTTTGACCTTTGGAGGCGCAATGACTGTAAAGACTAGTATGACCATAACAGGCGTTGTCACCGTATCTACAATTGGTTCTGTACTTGGAGCTATTATTCTTTATTTTATTGGTTCTTTATTGGATATAAGAAGATTGGAAAAAATCATTGAAAAATGGGGCCATATCCTTCGCTTAAAAAAAGCTGATTTATATAAAGCTGATCGCTGGTTTGATAAATTTGGCTATTGGACAGTCTTCTTCTGCCGCTTTATTCCACTTATTCGAAGTTTAATCTCGCTGCCAGCAGGCATGGCAAAAATGAACTTTGGTATTTTTCTATTTTTAACAACTATAGGTACATTCACATGGAATTTCGTTCTTATTCGTATTGGCGCTACAGTTGGTGATTCTTGGGAAGACATCGTTCATTATATGGACATGTACTCCAATGTAGCATACGTTATACTTGCTGTGATTGGTCTTGCAGTAATTGGTCTATACATATATAAACGCGTTATAAAACAAAAATAAAAGTTATCTCATGGCATTTGCCATGAGATTTTTTGTTCCTTTTCATTTCGACAATCAGATTT
Source organism: Niallia sp. M35 (assembly GCF_050971705.1). Lineage (NCBI taxonomy): Bacteria > Bacillati > Bacillota > Bacilli > Caryophanales > Bacillaceae > Niallia > Niallia sp. M35. Next base: position 249,875 of record NZ_JBPCEP010000008.1, on the reverse strand, counting down.
CCTGTTTTCTTTCCAATCCATTTTTTAATCCAAAGCGCTATCTTTAGAAAGTGTTATTTTGCCACCAATTTTAAACAAAAAAGGAATAAGCGCCACTAAAGTAATTCCTACAGTAAATGTGGAAATGACTAGCTCATGCCATCTAATTAAATTTATGGAAAACATTTGATAAATTACGAATGAATTGATTGGAAGGTTAAGTAATAAACCAGTAAGAAGTCCGGGTGCATACTTTTTCAACCAAACAGTTGCAATAAGATGCGGAAAAATAGCATTTAATATCATAGAACCTAAAAATCCAACAAAAATCCATTTCGATAAAACTGATTCTGGTCTGTATAAAAAACTGATTGCAGACAGATAAGCTAATATAGTTACAAAAATAACAGCAAAATTGAATTCCCTTGAAGTAACAGGCTTTTGAAACTTGGAAGATTGCTGAGACCATTTAGGCAGCCAAATTGCTTCTTCTATATTATGAAGTGTAATCGCAAAACAAAATAGTAGTATAAGTGAATAATCCATATACCTTTTCTCCACTCTTAAAGTAATTTCCCATCTTCATTATCCGCGGGCTTAATTTTTATATTTCCAAATCCGTTTTATAGAACAATTCGTTTACTGGATGGGTGATGATTCTTACATATAAAAAACATACGAGGAATGACAATCATACCAAGAACGAATATCATTACTAGTAATCTTTTATCCATTATTCTCCACTGTCCATATGATATAGAAAGCACCTTGCCTTTCACATTTATGATAATAATAGATAGCTAGGTAGCTTTAAAAAGGCTCTTTTAAGTTTGAAGCTTGAATTACGAATGCTGTCAAACCAGTATCAGATCCTGTTTCATGCCATTCTCCTTGCTTCCAAAAAACTGCCTCCCCTTTCTTTATAAGAAGCTTCCTATCATCGATATCTCTAACCCAGCCTTCACCCTCGACTACATGGAACAGCTGTGGAACCGGTGCTTGATGATTACCTAATATGCCTTTTGGACCAAGCGTGATAATGCCAATATTCGTAGCTTCATCTGTTTTCATGATTTTACAATAGCTAGCAGACACAGAATTGTATTGTTCTATGCTTTTTCCTTTGCCAATTGTAATTAATTTCATTTACCTAATCCTTTCTTTTTATTGTCACAGGATAAACAGTTATTTATACGTTTTTATTTTCGTCATAAAATCCTCTATATCCTCACTAATAATCTGTTTAAATTTCACTGTATCCTTTTTATATTTTATCGTTATATATTGATTCATTAAATTTCGCTTTAACTGAATGGCTTCTAAATTGGCATAATCAAAACTTTCGATTAGTTCATTTCCAGGAATGGAGTCTGCACAGAAAATTAATCGTTTTTCTGTTGCTGCCAGCATACCCGGACGCACTATTTTTTTATAAATAAACACTTCCAATGAACATCTAAGAGATCCTTGTATCGTTTCATTTTTCTTTAGTTGTTGTTGCAATATTTGAACGTCTGCTATCATCCATTTCCTCCTCCTTCTCCTTTTATTACTTTACGGCTGAAGTCGGCAAAAGATTCCTAATCCATTAACCTTAATCATTAGGATTAATGATAGCCAGAATTTGATGGTCTTTCCACTCTCCATTTATTTTCACATTGCTTTTGGCTATCCCTTCTTTGTGAAACCCAGCCTTTTCTAATACGCGAATCGAGCCAACATTATGGGGCATCACTCCTGCTTCTAATCGATGTAGACTAAGTGTATGGAAGGCATAATCAACTAATTTTTTCACAGCAAGAGTCATATAGCCTTTGCCGTTACTGTCTTTATCAAGAACATAACCAACAATGGCATTATGTGCTGGCTCTCGTCTTACCATGTATAAATTAACACTCCCAATTAACTCATTGGACTCTTGTAGAAAAATGCCAAAATGATAATCACTGTCTTGCTTTGCATTTTCTTTCCATGTGTTAATAAGCTGTTCTTGAAAATGCAATGTATAGAACTCTTCCTTCCGAGCAGTCGAATAGTCTTTAAAAAAATCTCGATTTCTTAATTCTAGGTTCCATAGTCCCTCTGCATCCTTTTCCTCTAATAATCTTATGTAAATGGGATCTGTTGTTTGAACCATTTTTATCCACCCTTCTAGATCTATATTGTAATCAATCTGCATAAACGAAAAACAACGAAATTTTCCGAAAATAAAAAATACAATCATTTAATCTTTTTCATTTTAGACTAGGTTATAATAAATAGCTTCCTAGTAAAAAAGGTTAATCATAAAAATACTATACTAAAGGTCTTCTTTCCTTATGGTTAATAAAATTGATTGCGTAAAATTTATAATCCTATAAAAAATTGATTTTTTCCATTTTTTCAAGACGATTGTTGTTAATCTGATAAACATTATTTCCTTCCACAGCCATTAACCGATTGTTATAAAAATACATGCCCGTACCTTCATCTATTCCAAAATGTATATGTGGCTGAAACTTTATAACAGCTTTCCTTAAATGATTTTCATCCATCCATTCACTAAAATGAACTGCAATAACTGTATTTTTCAACAGCCCTAATCCTGTTTGCCACTTAAAAACTTGATCTTCATTGTCATTTGCTGAAATGATACAATGCTCCATACTAATAAGAGCTCCCGCAGAAAATCCAGCAATTGGTACTCCTGCTGAAAATTGTTCTTGGAGAATCCTTGATAAAGATGTCTCGACAATATACTTTGCATATTGTTCCGTATTACCTCCACCAATGATAATCCCGGCACTATTCTTTAGCAGCTCAACGGCGTCTTTCTCTGAAATAGTTAGCAAAGGGATAAATTGGAATTCTGTTATTCCATTTTCTATCAATTTTTTTGTATACTTAGCCATATACTCCTTCCAGTTTGGTCTATCGATAATTAGAAAAGAAATTTTTCCTGTCCGTACAGAAACCAGTTCGGAAAATTTTCTTGCCATTTTATAGGTAAATGGCGGGCCGCCGCCAAATAAGAATAAATGTCTATTCATTATTATCCTCCCATATTCTCTCAACCGTTAATATTTGCTTCCCTTCAAATATTAATTTATAAATATCAGGCATCTCTAAATTCTTCCAAAATGTATAATCATACTCCTTTGAAAAGTAATTCATCATTAAAACCATGATATTTCCATGTGTTCCGATAACAATTCTTTTATTTTCATATTGCTTTAGTATGTGAAATAAAGCTTGGACTCCTCTTTTTTGGGCTATTAAATTAGACTCTCCACCATCCCAGAAAAAGGTTTCCTCTCTCCAAACTTTTTCGATGGCAGTATTAAAATCAGGAATAGATCCTTTTGCCAATTTACGTTCTCTAAAATCGTGTATAAGCTTGATATCTGTTTGAAAATATTCTGCAACCCCTTCTATGGTCTGAATCGCTCTCTTATATGGGCTCGATAAAACAATATCGATAGCTTCCTTTTCCATTCGTTTAGCGACTTGTTTAGCAGCAGAAAGGCCTTTCTCCGACAAAGGCCTTTCTAATTCATCTGCCGAATATACGGAATGTGCATGCCTGACAAAATAAATCGTTGTTCTAGATTTCAAATTGTTCATCCCACCCAGCATTTTTTATTCATCTTTCAGAATAGAGTATACATTTATATCAAAGGCCTTTGCATTCTGTTCATAGTACTTTCTCAAAATACCTTCATGCTGAAAGCCAAGCTTTTGAATCAGTTTATTTGATGCTTCGTTTTCTAAATAAATCATAGCTCCCACCCGATTTAAATGAAGCTCTTCTAATGCATAGGAGACAACTTTTTGGACTGCTTCAGATGTATAACCAGAGCGACCATATTCAGGATTGATTTCATATCCGATTTCTGCTCTCTTATGAGAAAGAACTAAATTGTTTAAACCAAGTGTACCAATAAGTCGAGTAGTTCCTTTGATCTGCATGCCCCATCTAATTCCTCGTTGATTTTCAAAGTTATTAGCAAAATGTCCAATTAATGCTTCTACTTGTTCCATACTTGTAAATGCTTCTTGCCCATAGTACTGCATAACTTCTTCATTAGAAAAATAAGCAAATAAATCTCCAGCATCCTCTTTCTTAATCTCTCTTAATAGCAATCTCTCTGTCTCTAATATTGGAAACATCCTTATTCCCCTTTTCTCTGTACGTCTTTTGTTTACCATTATTTTCTTATTATAAGGGATAACTTTAGATTATCCTAGAGGGACTATTTTATATGCTTTCACTTCCCTTTACTTTTTTATTCTCATCCAAACATTCAATTAAAATAGGAAAAATTCAGGGTGTAAATCCATTCTCTTTTATAGAAAATGTCGAACTATCTATACGTTTATATGTAAAGAAGGATTTCTTTTTTCTTTTATTTTCCATTACAATTATTAATGCGTGGTATAATAGTTTGGTAAGCGATTAAAGGGAGGATAAACATTGGCGGCAATCTATTTTGTTTTTATTACGGCAATGATTTTATTGATTGTTCTTTCACTCATCTATTTTTGGTGGCGAACAGATAAATATGTGGAAAATCTTCAAGCAATTCGAAAATCATATTATGTTTTATTTTTTCTCCTTGTTTGTCTTGGAATCTTGACAAAGCAGCTGCAAATGTCTGACTGGACAATGATTTTGTCGTTAGCAAGTGCTGCCGTTTTCATTGATATTGCGGTTTTCCAAACACCTGATATTCTTAAAATTTGGAATACTGAATTTCAACATAGTAATTATATTCGAAAAACGATTCGCAAAAATGAAGAAGTATTAGGCTACAATGCTAAAAAGGTTCAGAATTTTACTGAAGTTATTTCCAAAACAGCTGATCATTTTATCGAACGTAATCTTCCCCAGCATTGGCGTCAATATAAAGATGAATTACGTACTTATTTAAACCTGTATGCAGACACATTTCAATTTCATATTGCGATTTTCCCTTTTGCAATTAGTGCAAGCGGGGATGATTTAAAGCAAAACTTAGAATCTGCTTTTAATAGTGTAGAAATTTGCTATAATATTAGCTTTTTAGACAGAGAAGTGAAAGAAAATATTATTCAAGATCTTCTAGCAGGGAAAAGTATCCCCTTAAAAGACCAAGAAAATAATATAAATAATGAGGATTTAGTCAAAAATGTTTTTATCGTTGCATATTATGGGGAAAGTTATAATATGTTGATAGGTATCAGCTCCCAGTTCGTCGAAGTGGATGGAATTGATGCTTCCCACATCCTTAACTTAGCACAAATTTTCGATTGGTACATGGTTTAAGGCTCCTTTTTACCTGCTTTGTAGTATAATAATATGTAGAAAAAAAGCATGAGCAAAATTTCACGATCTAAAGTTTTATAGTTTTGGAGATTAATAGCTTGTGCCGGATTTTATAAAATTTTCTATAAAGGAGGAATTGATATGGCAGAAAAAAAGAAAACTGCAATTGCTTCTACTCCTGCACCATTCAATAAACCAAAGAACCAGACAAAAAAATCAATGAATCCGAATAGGAGAAAGATGACTGTAGCAGTATCAGAAACATTTGAAGATATTCATGACATGAATAAGAAAGCACTGAACTTACTAGCTAAACGTGCCTAATGAAAAGAGTCTATAGAAAAGGAGGGGAGATTTCTACTCTAAAAAACCCCTCTCCTTTTCTAAGACTCTTCTTTTTTAGGCTATATATTAAAATCTTTTTAATGTCACGGCTTAATATTTCGCAATAAATGGTAAACGTATTAATAAATGGAGGTTCGGAAATTTGCCACTGATTTTTCCGATAGCAGGCGGTATCTTAATGACATTATTTTATTGGACGAATAACTAACACCATTTTTCTTTATTTTAGGAGTACTCTTATTTATTAAGCATAATCCTTAATGTTAAAGCTTTCACCAGTTTGAAGAAGGAGCTGGAAAATTAATATCATATATCGTTTACTTTCACTTTCTTGCTGTTATATTATATCCTGTCTTTCATTTTCTAAATTACTTGTATAAAAACACCAATTATACGGACAACCTATAAATAAAAAGTAACGAGGCAATTTTTGTATGACTTTAAAAAGAAAACAAATCCATAATCCCAATAGACGGCATATGTCTGTACCAGCCATGCATTTTTCTGTTTCCATATACAATAAACAGGCTTTAGCTATTTTAGAAGCGATTGAAAAAAGTAAAAGATGATCCTTTTCTTTTCATGGCCACTATTTTATTTTAGGTTCTTTCTTACTGTAGTGCATATCTGCTTGTAAATGCTTATCTACATAGGAATAAAACTTTTCCATTGTATCTTTTTCTTTTAAAATAGTTTGAAGCTTTTGAGGATCTTTCCTGACTACCTTATGTTTTTTTAATAGCTGAAATACTTCTGGCAAAATACTGATGTCTTCACTTTCTAAATGTAAAATCGATTGATCCTTTAATTGGATAATCATATTGACATGTAATGAGGAGCCTAAAAGATATAGATAAACAGTAGGAACTCGTTGCACATTAAATTCCACAGAAACAATGTCTTTATACCGAATGGTTCGTAAATTCCGTTTCTTTTTCCGTCTAAATAACCCGCATGGTGTAAACAGAATACCTAAATCATTAAAGCTTGTATAACATATGGGATAAAGTTTACTTGCATAAGGGGGATATTTCTTTCCATATACCTCGACAATAACTGGCAAGACTCTGTTTGTTCCAGGTGATACAAACTCACTCCACTTCATTTCCGCTCCCTCCTATTTATTAAATGCCTCCTTCAGCCCTTTTACCATTCGCTCTTTCGTTATCATCTAATTTATTCTGTTACAATCGATATATTGCCAAGCAAACACTTCTTTTCAAAATCCTATATTTAACCTAGTATATTCTATATATCACGAAAAAGTTATAAAGAATCATGCAATAGATAATTTATTCGCTAAGTACAAGCTATTTTCCTCTGAAAATACAGCAATTTTCTACAGCATATTTTTCAGCTCTCCCCTTTTTCAATCACCTTAAAAAGAGGAGAGAAATGACAAAAATCAGGAATGTTTTTGTCCCATTATCAGTTGATTTAGTTCTTCTTCTATTAATCCTAAATCTAAGCGCTCAAAAAGGGGAGCGACATATATTATTTCCTTAGGAAGTGTATATTGTATATGCCACTCTATATTTGTAATTCCAAGCATTGCTCTAATTTTACGCGCGGAAAATGGGAGAAATGGTTCAAGAAGGTGGGCGAGATTGACAATCATAAATGTACAATTTGCTAATGTCATTTCACCAGCCTCCTTATTTATTTTTACTTGTTCCCACGGTTTTTGTTGATCAAAATAGCGATTTGCAGACCGAATATAAGAAAAAATTTCTTCTAATGCTTTTTTGCTTTTTCCTCTTTTTATCCAATTACCAGCGCTTTGATAAACATCTTCTGTGCTAGCAATGATTTTTTGGGAAACTTGTTTATCAGGAACCTTGCTATTATAAGCTTTTTGAATAAACTTTAACGTTCGATTCACAAAGTTCCCATAGGCACCTAATAATTCACTATTATGGCTATAAATAAATTCTCGCCAAGAAAAGTCGGTATCCCTTGCTTCTGGAGCGTTTATCGTTAGAAAATACCGAATCGAATCAGGATCATATTTCTGTAAAATATAAGGAACCCAAACAGCCCAATTTTGACTGGTAGATAATTTCCTTTTTTCTAATGTTAGATATTCACTGGAGACAATATGGGTTGGTAGCGATTTTCTTCCCAATCCAAGTAAAATACTCGGCCAAATAACTGTATGAAACGGAATATTGTCCTTGCCATGAACATAGTAAGATATTGTTTCAGAGCCCCAATAATCATCCATATGAAGACCTTTTTCTTTACAAGCCTCCATACTTGCTGTTAAGTAGCCAGCTACCGCTTCGATCCATACGTAAATTTTCTTTCCTTCAAATCCTTCTAATGGTACGTCAATCCCATTAGGTAAATCTCTAGTTACCGCCCTGTCTGGCAGTCCTTCTCGCAAGTACCTTTTCGTTAAGGAAATTGCATTTTCATTCCAAAGCTGATTATCTTCTGCTTGTTTCACATAGTTTTCAAGCTCTTTCTGAAAATCGCTAAAAGTGAAATAGAAATGTTCTGTTTTCTTAATGACAGGTTCCTCCCCACAAATTTTACAGCGTTTATCTTTTAATTCTAGTGGATCTAAAATCGTAGAACAGTGATCACATTGGTCTCCTCTGGCCTTTTGCTTGCAATGGGGACAAATTCCTTCTACAAATCGATCTGGCAAAAATTGATTGTCCTTTTGGCAGTATGCCTGCTCTACTGTTTTTCTGGATAAATAGCCCTTTTTCAATAAAGTTAGAAAAATCTCCTGAACTGATGCATGATGATGTTTAGCGTCTGTTCTTGTGTAAAGATCGTACGAAAAGCCTAGCTTAGCAAAACACTGCGAAAATTCTTTATGATAGCGATCTGCTATTTCTTGAACGGATGAATTCTCTTGATGGGCGCGAATAGAAATAGGTGTCCCATTACAATCACTACCTGATACATAGAGAACTTCTTCTCCCTTTTGCCGAAAATAACGAGCTAAAATGTCTCCTGGCAATAATGCTGCCACATGACCTAAATGCAAAGAGCCATTCGCATATGGCCATGCTCCTCCTATAAATATACTCATATTTACTTCCTCCTTTTATAAAATTGCTTCTTCTTTTCATTCATTTGAAAATTATTCTTCAAATAAAAAAGCATAAAAAAAACGCCCTAATCTAAAAAGATTAGGACGAGTTAACCCGTGGTACCACCTAGCTTTACAAATAGTTCACAACTATTTGCCTCTAATCAGTACGTCTAAAAAAACAAGAGATACTGCTGCTGTTATAACGAGTGCCTATCTCGTCGTAGTCTACTCACGAATCGCTTTCGGTACGAAGCTCCAAGGTCATTTTCAATAAGGTTCATTTGCCTCTTTTCCACCATCAGAAGCTCTCTTTAAAATCTCCCCTTATTTACTTTTCCTTATCAACGCTAAACAAATTTATTAAGACTTATTGTAAATAGATCCCTACTTAATGTCAACATCTTTTGGTTTAATTTGCCCTTCAGCTAAATGACAGCGCCTACATAAACATGCAGATCATTAGGAACGAGAATGTTTCCATCTTTACTGTACTTATCGAAAAGAAACCCTAGTTCTTCTACAAACTCATCATAAAAAGGATCGTCTTTTTGCGGAGAATAAGAAGCGGAAAGATTTCGACCAATAAAATGTTCTTTATTCATTTTTAATGGATTGGATACCGCATAATGTTCATATCCATTTGTGAAAAAATGCTGCAGACCCAAACGCTCAATATTTATTCCGCCACTAAACCCTTGGAAATTCGGACAGTATCTTTTCGATATTTTAGCAGTTTCCGAATTTAATTGACTCGTATGATCACGACTATTCCAAATGAGCATGACCTGACCATTTTCCTTCAGAATACGTTTACATTCCTTTTTAAAAACATTGGCATCAAACCAATGAAACGCCTGTGCAACTGTAATTAGATCTACACTATTATCTGCGATTCCCGTGTTTTCGGCTGATGCATCTAGACAGGTCACCTGTTTGAAGTCTTCCATTCTAGCTTTCAGAATAGATCTCATCTCATCATTCGGCTCTATGGCGAAAATATATGTGCCGATATTCGCAACTAACTCGGTAAAAATCCCTGTGCCTGCTCCGACATCTGCGATGACAAAATGATCATTCGAGCCACTATACTCGGAAATAAGCTCCTTAAAAAAACGTTTAGGATAACCTGGACGATAACGATCATACAATGTGGACTTCCCTGAGAATTTAGCCTTTGAATTCATTGTATTCCCCCTCTTTAACCATTCTCTTTCCTTCTTCCCTGATTTATCCTATTCCCACCATACTAAATAAATATTCCACAAAGAATATTACATTCCTGCTATTAATTGATAGGAACAGCCCAGCTTTCATTCTCGCTTTTATGCTGGACTGCAATCTTCAAATTTAGGCTTTAGCAACATAACTTGCCAATGCTTTTTGCACGTCATAAATGCTATTATCTTTTTTGAATTGTTTAGAAATGGCTGGCAATTCTGCACCAGAGATCCAAATTTTCAATTCAGCATCCAAATCAAAATGACCTGCAGTTTCTATACTGAAACGCGAAATACTTTTATATGGTACAGACAAGTACTCGACTTTTTTACCTGTCAATCCTTGCTTATCGACAAAAATTAGTCGTAAGTCTGTGAACACAATTAAATCTCTGACTAATTTATAAGCAAGCTCGATTTTTTCATTAGAACCGATTACGTTGCTTAATTCCTTTTCTAGTTCCTTCACATCTGTTTCACTTGCATTTCCCATCAGCCCATTTAAAAAGCCCATTTTATCAACTCCATAAAAATTTATGATTTGTAGCTTAATCTAATTATCCACTTTCTGTCTATTGTTTGCAAAATATACGCAAATATCTACTTGCCTTTCTTTTATACCTGTAATATTATTATTACATATGAAACATATAAAAAACGGAGACAAATTACTACTAATTCTTGAATCATTATCAAACCCATATCGTTTGAAAATTATCGCTATCTTGAAAAATGAAAAGAAATATGTCAGCCAACTAGCTAGAGAACTTGGAATAAGTAGACCTTTATTATATTTGCATCTTCAAAAATTAGAAAATGCCGAGTTAATTAAAGGGCATCATGAAATTTCTGAAGATGGAAAAGCAATGAAGTATTATGCGTTAATTCCTTTTTCTCTTCCTTTATCAGAGGAATTAATTGCAGACCTGGCTGACAGTGTCACGATTAAGAAAAGAAAGGAGTAAACAAAAAATTATTTCAGGAGGGAACGAAATGCAAGTATTCAGTGTGATCAATCTTTTTATCGTCAGTATTCCTATTCTTACAGTGCTTGGTTTCATATTTTATATAACAAGATATATGAAAAGAGCGGAAACGCGCGCAGATGAAAAGTTGAACTTAGAAAGAGAAAATATAGCCTATCAAAAGGAACAAATAGAAGCACTAAACAAAGTGAAAGAAAGAATTGTAAACATCGAAAAATTGTTAAATGAGACAAATTAAAGGAGATAAATGATGAGCGATCTTTTATTACTTTTACCAACTCTACTCCTTTACATCTTCATCCCAGCTTTGCTGATTTTTATCTTAGTACAATTTCTAAAACGAAAAGAAGCGAGAGCAATAGAAAGATTAAAGGTAGAAAAAGATAGCCTTTCCATACATAAACAGCAAATGACCATTATTAATGACTTAAATAAACAACTTTATTCGATTGAAAAAATGCTAAAAGATGTAGAATAATCTACACCTTTTAGCATTTTTTTTATATCCATACATTATACACTCAAAAAAGGGAAAAATAGCATGAAGACTAGAAAGGAATGAAGTGATGTATGAAAAGACAAACATATATATTGGTACCATTTATTATCATGTTAATCCTGATAACCTTTGTTCAACCTATATCTACAGTTGCCATTAAATCACCAAATGTTGTTATGACAAAACAATATAAAAATATTGAAAAACTAAAATATCCATTTCTAGTTAGTGCCCCTAACAACAAAGCGCAGAATAGTGTAAACAAAATCTTATTACAACATATAAAAGCATCGTATAATCAATACATAAAGTTAATGAAAGAAATGGAAAAACTCAAAAAAGAATCGATCTGTAAAGAATCAGCATCTGCCTGTCAGTTCGAATACATAACCAACTATCAAGTGAAATACAACCAAAATAATAAATTAAGCATTTTATTTTCTGACTATCAATTTACTGGGGGAGCACATGGAAATACGGTGATAACAACCTATAATTTCGACCTCAAATCAGGAAAGCTATTAACATTGGATGACTTTCTACCTTCCAAGGAACATTATGGCAAAGTAACAACTTATGCAATAGCATATATGAAAAAACACCCAGAAATATTTTTCGCAGATCCAGAAGAATTCACGGATTTTAAAGTGACAAACGAAACGAATTTCTATTTAGCAGACAACGGAATTGTACTCATTTTCCAGCAATACGAAGTTGCCCCGTACGCTTCTGGCAATCCATCGATATTCATTCCGGCATCTGTACTCTCTAAATAAGTTAATTTAAAAAGTAAAAAGGTGCATTATTAAGTATTGCTCGAAGGGAAAAGCAACATCATCCGAAAAGACTTATTATGAAAAAGCTATTACAGAAACGTTATTTTTATAGCTAATTAAAAACACGGATAATTATAGAAGCTCGTTTGCAGGCTTTTATTAATTATTCGTGTTCGTCTTTTTATTGAATATTCAACTGCTATTTGTCTTTATTTTTTCTTTGTCTTTCTATTTCTGCTTGTAGGCGCCCTTCAGGAGCGAAATCTTTTTCCCAATTTGGCGGCTTAATAATTTTGCCATCTTCTTCTCTAAATCTTGGTTTACCATCTTCAAACAGCTTGCCCATATTTGCTTCTTGAACAATTTGGAAGAGTGAAAATGGTTCTACACCGGCAATGACAAAACTTCCTTGATTAAAATATTCTACATCCGTTAAAGCATCCATTTGTGCTACTAATTTATCGTCAACGGGTTTCTTTTCTGTAAGTATTTTATCAGCAGCTTTATTTAATCCCTTTAAAAACTGCTCATATAACGCTTTAAATTTACTTTCGTCCCCTTCTGCTGTTGCATATAAAAATTCTACTAACTCTTCTCCAGTCCAAACGGCTCGATTAACAGCTGTTTTTTCTGCGATTGCAGTAGGTTCTGTAGCTACTTCGTGTCCAAATGCTTCATGAAATTTTTTTACCATATGATACATTGTATTATTATCCATTATTACTCCTTCTCACAACTTCTGCCATTTCTTTCAATTAGATTAAGAAATGCTGATTTAATTAATCATAAATATTGTACCATTAGATTCCCTGTTTTGCAGGGGATTCGATTAATTTTAAAAAATTCCACAGCAAAAATCGTCTATTTCTTTTATATAACACCTTTAAAATACTATTATAATAATCTTTTTCAAATAGTGAAAAAACACTAATTTACTACAGTTTAATAGCCTGTTATAATACTAGAGGGAAAGAGGTGTTTAATCAATGGAGATATTTAGTATTCAAGAATTAGAAAAAGTAATACGTCATGTCGAAATTGAAGGACAAGGGGGAATTTTTCAAGAAGAAACAGGGAAACAACCTAAAGATTATCCGAAGGAATTCCTTGGTCGTATTGTTAATTACATTACCGATAATCAGTTAATTAAAAAAATCCAGAAATTAACCGATGATGAAGCACTTCACTTATTTGTAAAATCAGTATACGTTGTCTGTATTAAGGATTTACATAGCGCTGATGATATCCAAGAACAAGATCTTGTACAAAAAGTTTTTTCAGATTATTTAAAAGAAACATCGATGGCCTAATAATATATAAGTATATTTTGCAACATAACAAAGACTAGGATGGATTTCACCCTAGTCTATTTTTTCTCTATTTGTTCTCTTGATTGAATACGGTAAATATTACTGTATATAAGCTCTGTCGGATTTTTTTTGTATAATTTTTCATATTTTTTGTGGGCAATTAAGTTATCTTTCCAATTACGAGGAAAGACGATTTTCTCTTTTAATTCGTGAAAAATACTCATGATGTTCCCACCTTTTCAAAATGATAATCTATGTATACCCACCTATATTCCTTCTTTAAACCTAATATTCTTATCCATTTTTATATTTTTAGTGTAAAAAGTATTTTTTGCTAAAAAGAATCACACAATAGTTGTACTTCCCTTCTTCTTTGCGTAAAATAAATAAATAGTTATCTATTTTTTAAAGGACAGGAAGTTAATTATGACAAAATTCGGTTGGGTTTTAACGTTGGTTGGGTTTCTTGCAATCTTAAGTAGTATTCTTTATCCACTTGATGTTATTAGTAAGCAAACGGTCTTGATTCTTCTTTTCGGAGGAGCTGGAACTATGTTTGTTGGTTCAATGATTAGAAACTTATCCCTTCTAAAAAAAATCCCTAAATAACTGGATGGAAAAGGGGTTAAAGCTAATGTCCATTTCCATCCAGTCACAAGGCTGTCTCTATGATAGGGACAGCCCTTTTCAATCATAAAAGGAGGAAAAATAATGGAAATTAGACAGCTACATTACTTCGTGGAAGTGGTGAAACAAAAGAATATGACAAAAGCCTCAGACAAGCTTCATATTTCACAGCCTGCGCTAAGTAAAGCAATCAAAAGCTTAGAAGCCGAGATTGGTTTAACCCTAATTCACCGCTCCAATAAAACCCATGAGCTTACAGATGCAGGGTCAGTCGTATATGAATATGGGCAAAAAATTATTGCACAAGTGGAAGAAATGTCATCTACCCTGCACGATATGACCAATTTAACTAGAGGAAATATTAATATTGGCCTTCCGCCAATCATCGGAAGCTTATTCTTCCCAAAAATAATCGCCGCATTTCATAAAGCATATCCAAATATCCAAATAAATATAAAAGAATATGGTGCGGCAAAAGTTGTTAAAAGTGTCGAAGAGGGTGAATTTGAAATGGGTGTCGCTGTACTTCCCTTAGCAGATGAAGCTTTTAACATCTTCCCACTTGTAAAGGAAGAAATGAAATTAATTGTACCTGTATCTCATCGGTTTGCAAATAGACAAAAGGTGCAAATGAAAGAATTAAAAGAAGAAGAATTTATTTTTTACAGTGAAGAATTTGCCTTATATGAAATTATGCGCAAAAAATTTATCCAAGAAGGATTTGAGCCAAATATTATCTTCAAAAGCTCCCAGTGGGACTTTATGGTTGAGATTGTGGCAGCAAATCTAGGAATTTCAATCCTCCCCGAATCAATATGTAATCGAGCAAATAATAATCAAGTTCGCTTTGTTGACTTAGAGCCTATTACCAATTGGGAACTAGTCATCATTACGAAAAAGGATCGCTATTTATCCGTTGCTAGCAGAAGATTCATTGACTTTGTTCTTAACAATGAATAAAGTCCATATATCTTCTAATATCATTATAACTATTAGTTATATTAACTATAATTACTATGTATTTTACGAATAACTAAGTTAAGCGTATGATATTCATATACGAAAGAGATGGAAGATTTCATTCCATCAAATGAATATCAGAAGGTGATCTCATTGAAGAATATAGTGATAATTGCTGGGCAAATCATATTCCTTCATGTTTTTCTTTTTATCGGGATGGGAATTAAAATGATTGTTACAATACCAATTCCTGCTTCAATGATTGGATTAATAATTCTTTTTATTGGTTTAAAGCTTAAATTAGTGAAAGTGGAATGGGTAGAAAAAGGGGCAGCTTGGCTGCTTGCAGAATTGTTGTTATTTTTTATTCCATCAGCTGTTGGAATTGTTAATTACAACGAAATTTTAAATATAAAAGGAATTGAAACAGTCTTACTAATTGCAATAAGCACATTTTTTGTTATGGGGGCTACAGGTTTTACTGCTGAAAAAATATATAACAGAAAGAGACGTTTTAGCAAATGATCAAAATTATAATTCTTACCATTATTACTTATGTGCTTTATCGAATAGCAAAAGCATGTTATAAAAAATATAATATGCCGCTATTTCACCCATTGTTAGTTACCCCTATCTTGCTGATCTTATTTATTACTGTTTTTCATATTCCAGCAACGACTTATATGGAATCAGCCCAGCCATTAACCCATTTATTGGGTCCGGCGACTATCGCTTTTGCTGTTCCTATTTATAAAAATTTACATTTATTAAAAAAGCATTTTTCCATTATTATTGTCAGTGTAACAACAGGCACTTTAGTCGCCATCTTTTCATCCTATTTATTATCTATTTTGATTCGTTTAAATAATGATTTTATTATGAGTATTTTACCACGTTCCATAACTACCCCTATTGCTATTGTTGTTTCAGAAGAAATCGGTGGTTTGCCAACATTAACAACGATATTCGTCATTATAACAGGGGTTCTTGGAGGAATTATAGGTCCATATGCAATAAAATGGCTATCCCTTCGATCTCCCATTGCAAAGGGCCTAGCGCTTGGAATGGGAGCGCATGGAGTTGGAACATCAAAAGCAATGGAATTTGGTGAACAAGAAGCGACCTTCTCGACATTAGCCATGATATTAGCAGCGTGGATTACTGTCCTATGGGGTACATCCTTAATTCCATTAATGCTTAATTTGACTGTATAATTAAGCAAGTTTTTGGTACAAGAAATAAATTTTAGCTTCGCTATTACTATCGCAGCCTTCATACACTTTGCTCTTCACATGATAAGCGAAGTGTATGAAGGCTGCACTCTTTTTCCAACTAAAAAAGTTTTATCCATTCAGTATTAAAATTGAAAAAATGGTGCTAGAGACACTCTCCTGGCTTTAGGAGTCTAGGTGTCTCTAGCACCATAGTGTATGTGGATAAAAATGATCCGAAGAGCTCAAACAAAAATGTTTGCATTTATATATTTATTTGCGTTTATTTTAAGCTGGAATATATTTATTTATGTCCCAGCTTAAAATAAACGCAAATAAAAAAATCTCCATCGGTGGATAAGACCTCACAAGATTATCCACCTGGAAAATCTTGTGAGGTCCATCCTATTTTGGAAAATTCCTTTTTTATTTTGAATATATACTATTATTATTAACCACTTGAAGCTCTCTAGTTGTTTTTACCATGTCACTTCCGCAGATTGGGCACTTTGGTGTCTCACTGCTTTTAAAATTATCACGGATCCAACATTTACACGTATCTGATGTACAATCCCAAACCACCACTTCTTCTTTAACAATTTCTTCATTATTTCTTCTACCAAATCCCATTGCCAAATGAAGCACCTCCAGGAAGCTAATTATTTGTTAAAACTTTAGTTTTCCATCTCTGTTCATAAAAAGTAAAACATTACTTCTACAAACTCATTCAAGAACTACAAAACGAAAGTCTTAACAGGATAAAATAAAAAACACTTGTAAACCAGAGAAAAACATAAAAAAATCCCTAAACAAGTGTAAACAAAAAATATAATCTAAAAACTAAAATCTAATATTAAATATACCATATACTAATAAAAATGTCAAACAGTTTATTATGCCATACTTTCTACCTCCAATGCAAATATTATTTTAAAAACTACTTTATTTTTTTTTAAATCGATTCGCCCCCTAAAAGGAATACAATTAGCTATTCTGACTTTAATATGATATTATTTTCAAAGTGAAAGTACTATAATATTGTTTTGAATTTATTGGAGGTTTATAATAGTGAACATTAAAGAATATACAGTTGAGGAAATTAAAGATCCTACCGGCATCCTTGCTGGCCAGCGTTTTGAATTTTTCCTTACTGTTGAGTTTGATGAGGAAGATGAATTAGCAAATGAAGATCATTTACAAATAAAAATCTTATTTTCTGTGGACGACAATGGTTCCCATATATTGAATTATCATTTTTATGATAGCTTAGAAAATAAATATTTGGATTATGGTTTAGAGGAAGATGAATTAGCAGAAATACAAGCATTTTGCAAGCAACATTATTTAGAGGATTAATATTAAACCAATTCCGTTCAAATGGAATTAAGCTAATAAAGCTGGAGAAAATAATCTCCAGCTTTTCTCTTTATACTTCTACCAATTTTCCATCCTCTACAATATGGTGCATTAAATGAGCCAGATAGTGAATAGGACCAAAGTCTTCTTCTTCCTCTTCTTCGCCTTCTTCATACTGGAGATCATTTAGGTGCAGGGCAACAAATTGATAAAAATCTTTTAAATGAAAACTAAAGCATGCTGTTGGTTCTTCCTTTTCTTCTTCATATTGCAGGACTAAGTATGATTCTTTACCTTGTTCGTCTTCAGCGTCAAAATATATAAAGAATCCGATATTTGTATCTAATTCAAATAATTGACGTGTACCGCCACTGGTAACACGATTAAAATCATCTTCACTTAGTTTTTGCACAATCATTTGGTCTACTCCATCTTCTACATGAAAATTCACCGTAAATTCTTTCATGTTATGCACCTCTTTCTTTCTCTATATCATTTAACAGATCAAAACAAACTGAACTTTAAACCCAATATGAATCACAACTCAATGATCCGCTAAGAAACAAACATCAAGCAAATTCATTTAGGCTTGATGAAAGTATTCTTTCTTATTTTATCCAAATAGCATTCATTTAGCAAAAAAAAGAGCCCCGTAGGACTCTTCCTTACATTTTATAGTTTTGTTACATTAACAGCCTGTGGTCCGCGGCTGCCTTCTTCTATATCAAAATTAACTTCTTGACCTTCGTCTAAAGTTTTGAATCCTTCTGTTTGGATCGCAGAATAATGAACAAATACATCTTCTCCGCCATCTACTTCGATAAATCCAAAGCCTTTTTCTGAATTAAACCATTTTACTTTACCTGTTGCCATTTTTTTATTGCCTCCTAGATTTAAATAACAAGGATATATCCTATCCTTCATTTACCTAGTTTCCCCAATTTATTTCATTTAAAACGTTGAAACATCAAATACCAATATTTTCTTCCAAATAAAAGGGAAACCACGGTATAAAGTAAGCTATAAACGATTACTTACTTCTGTTACGACTTCTAGGTCTTCTATCACCAGAAGAGTTCGGGCGTTTTCTATCATAGCTGCCGCGTTCTCCCCCACGATCAGAACGACGTCTGCGATTACCGCCGCCAGATCGGTTATCTTTTTTCTTTGAACGCAATGGCTCAACAGCCGTTAATTTAACTGGTGTAGCATCTGGCTCTTTTGTAAGAAGCTTTAATGCTGCTGCAAGAAGTGTTACAGAATCGGTTTCTTCTAATAAGCCTTCTGCAACTCGCTTATACTCTGCATAGTCATTTTCTTCAATTGTTTTTGCAATTTTACTAATTGTTGCTTGTTGGTTTCCAGCTAACACATCTGTTAGAGAAGGAATTGGCTTTTTCGTCATTGATTTCTTCGTAACATTTTCAATAATACGTAAATGATCAAGTTCTCTAGGAGATACAAATGTTACAGCTAGTCCTTTTTTACCAGCACGTCCTGTTCTACCAATTCGGTGAACATAGCTTTCTGGATCTTGTGGGATATCAAAGTTATAAACATGAGACACACCGCTAATATCAAGGCCTCTAGCTGCTACATCTGTTGCTACCATGATATCAATGCTTTGTTCCTTGAAACGGCGAATAACTTGGTCACGTTTACCTTGTGGAATATCACCGTGAATTCCTTCTGCAGAGTATCCACGTTTAATAAGGCCTTCTACCACTTCATCGACACGTCTCTTCGTACGACCAAAAACAATAGCTAGTTCAGGTGATTGAATGTCCAGCAAACTGCATAACACATCGAATTTTTGACGCTCTTGCACTTCGATATAATGTTGCTCAATGTTTGTAACAGTCATTTCTTTTGCCTTCACTCTTACTACTTGAGGTTCAACCATAAATCTTTCTGCAAGGCTTTGAATTCTTTTCGGCATTGTTGCTGAAAACAATAATGTTTGACGAGAATCTGGCGTTTCACTTAAAATCCTTTCAATATCATCAATGAATCCCATGTTAAGCATTTCATCCGCTTCATCAAGAACAATCATTTTTAAATCTTGTAAGCGAATTGTTTTACGTTCAATATGGTCAATTAATCGACCAGGTGTAGCCGCAATAATTTCCGGCTTCTTTTTTAGCCCACGAATTTGGCGGTTAATGTCTTGCCCACCATATATTGGCAATGTACGGATTCCTTTTACAGAGCCGATACGATTTAATTCTTCTGCTACTTGGACTGCTAATTCTCTTGTTGGAGCAATTACTAGTCCTTGAACTGCTTTGCCAACCTCAATTTTCTCTAGTAAAGGCACACCAAAGGCAGTTGTTTTACCAGTACCTGTTTGAGCTTGTCCAATCATGTCCTTACCTGATAATGCAATCGGAATCGCCTGCGCCTGAATTGGTGTTGGCTCTTCAAATCCCATATTTGATAATGCTTTTTCTAAACTGCTGCTTAATTTAAAATCTGAAAAAGTTGTCAATACTTTTTCCTCCTTGTTATTGTACTCCGTTGATTGATATTCCTTAGAATATAGGGCCAGAAATGTCGTAGGATAGGATCTTTATCATTTTAAATGAATGGATTCCACTAATTTTAGCGCATGATTACTCTTATATAGACCTTAAAACACCGCCCTATTATTAGGGACATTATTTGTTTAGAAAATACCAACCTAGAGTGTATTGTTTTATTTTGTTATAAATATATACTCTCCATTTTATTTCACTTTTTTTCATTTTCCAAAACATTAAGGTAAATAGGATCAATTAAAAGCCTGCATACCATACTTTAGTGGGAAATTATGTGGTTTTTTAACGGATGAATATAATGAAGTTGATGGAGAATTTTTATCTAAATGCCAATCTAAGCCATTTATTTTCGTTATTCTTCCTTTCACTGAAAAACAAAGCTTTATGTGAAACATCATTAAAAAAGGTGATGCATTTTGAAAGGCATCACCTTTTTTTGTTTTTTTTATTAAGCTTTAGTTACGTTAGAAGCTTGTGGTCCACGGTTACCTTCAACGATTTCAAAAGTTACGTCTTGGCCTTCTTCTAAAGTTTTGAAACCTTCTGTTTGAATTGCAGAGAAGTGAACAAATACGTCTTGACCTTCAGAAGACTCGATGAATCCAAAACCTTTTTCTGCGTTAAACCATTTTACTTTACCTGTGTTCATTGTAAAACCTCCAAAAATGTGTTACACACTAAGCACCTAATATAACTTTTAGGAATCGATACGTCATTTAACATGAAAAAGCCGTAGCTGAAATGATGTAGAAGAAAATCGCCTACATACGTTGCAGCTACGACCACCTTATCCTTAAAACATATACCGAACTTAATTGCGTTACATTTATAATATAATTTTTTTGCGTTTTTGTCAATAACGTTTTCAAAACTTAAGAAATTTCATATTCTATTGTTTGATTTCATTATTACTCGATTGCTGCTTCTGCAGAATCAACCGTATGCTTTAACAGCATACTAATCGTAACTGGTCCAACTCCTCCAGGAACTGGGGTGATGGCAGAAGCTTTTTCTAAACAAGCTTCATAATCAACATCTCCAATATTGCCTTTATTATAGCCAGCATCCAAAATAACAGCACCTGGTTTAATCCATTCACCTTGAATAAAATTAGGTTTTCCAACAGCAGCAATCACAATGTCTGCCTGTTTGACATGATCTTCTAAATGAACCGTTCTCGAGTGGCAGGTTGTCACCGTTGCATCTTTATTTAAAAGCAATGCAGAAACAGGCTTCCCTAAAATCGGACTACGCCCTACTACTACAGCGTGTTTCCCATTAACTTCTATATTATAATGCTCCATAATTTTCATTATAGCTGCTGGAGTACAGGATGGATATTTACCAAATCCTAAAGCTGTTTGCCCATATCCAAAACTAGTAACACCGTCTACGTCTTTCTCAATCGCAATTGCTTCAAATGCTTTCCGTTCGTCTATATGGCTTGGAACGGGATGTTGTAAAAGAATGCCATGCACCTTTTCATCGTTATTTAATGAATGAATCGTTGCTAACAATTCTTCTGTCGTTGTTTGTTTATCTAAATGAATTTTTCTTGAATCTATGCCGAGCTTTGCACACGCATTTCCTTTCATTCGTACATACGTTGCGGATGAAGGATCATCGCCAACTAATATCGTTGCCAAGCATGGAGTAATCCCTTTTTCCTTTAAAGCACTTATTCTTCCTTTTAATTCGTCCTTTACTGCATTTGCTACTACATTTCCGTCTAAAATTAATTTTTCCGACATGTATATACCTCCTGGTAAATTATAAAAAGAAGTGCTTTATGCCCTTCTGCCCAGACGACCGGCTATACATATACACAGCTCCCATATGGTTATTTCCATTTATGTCGTCAGTCACTATGTATTGATAAGTTCATTTGTATCATATCATAGCTCCCTTTTAAAGAAAATAATCTTCCCATTATTTTCTTATAATAATAGAGGAAAGTACCAGATCAGCTTTATCAAATAAAAAAGGACCTTTAAATCTGATGATCAACTCAGATTTAAAGGTCCCATTCGTGTATTCATCGATTGAATACAATTAAGCAATGCATATATTTAAGGAAATACACATCTATTAAAATGGTGTAATGCCTAAAACAACGAAAGCCCTACCTCTCTTTCATCCTTACGGTTCCTAGACCGTGCCAGTGTGAATTTAGGGTGAATTGTGCAGAACACAAAAATACATTTTCGAAAAAATAATGGAAGGATTAATCCGCATTAGGAAGGATTTAAATGTGTTTTTGAAGATAAATGGAGTGTAATTGTTTTGAATGCTATTATATAGTTGTTCCGTTTACTTATAAATTTCTTGTTACTTTACACAATAATTCTACAAAATTCTGTTAAACCTCAAATACATACAAGGAACATCTTATCGCAAAATTTGCTTATAGTCAACCATTAGTTTCCCTATTTTTGTAAAAACATTATTTTGTGGATGGTAAAATCGTTATTCTTACTATTATCAATCTCCATTTCATACACTTAATTACCACAATTTGATCAGTGCGATTCCTGGCGTGTTGTTAGCTAGAGGCGACTGCATGAATCACATAAGCGCGTCACCTCCAGCTAACCAACCTATCATATATTTTAAGAAATTTCGTTTTAATGAGGATAGCCTTATTCCCTATTAACTTTCAATTATCCTGCGAACGGTACAGTTGCTTTGTGTATTTCCTTTTCTAGTTCGGCTGTTAAAGTGTTAGTCCTTTCGACGCTCCAATCATAATATTCTGCCATGTATTCAATTACCGCATCTTTTACTTCCTTTACTTTTGCAATATCAAATAGCAGCATTCCTGTCCGTCTGAGGAGTACATCTGTCGGAGTCATTGCAAATTCATATTCCATTGCATAGTGAATTCGTGCAAGTAGGACTGGAGAAAGTTCTTCATGTTTCCCGCTTAAATCCTTCGCAAGTTCATAAAGAATAGGAGCATTACTGCCATATAGTCTTGCAATTTTTTCTGCTTCCTCTTTTAAGAGTCCTCCATTCATTCCTTTTGTTAAGATATCCTGGATATACGCAGAAAACCCTTTTGAACCACCGACATCTCCACCGGAAATTGGCATTGTCTTTGTCATACATTGTTTAAATGATTTCCCCGTCTTCTCTTGCAATCTAGCGGAAACAAGATTAACAACTGTTTCAGCCATTTTACGATAACCAGTTAATTTCCCTCCAGCAATAGTAATAAGTTTACTGTCAGACTCCCAGATTTCATCCTTTCGAGAAATTTCGGATGGATCTTTTCCATCTTCCAAAATCAACGGTCTCACTCCCGCCCAGCTTGACTCCACATCTTCTGCGGAAACAGAGATCGAAGGAAACATAAATTTAATTGCTTCTAAAAGATAATCTCTATCTTCTTTCGACATCGATGGATGAATGGGATCTTCACTATAAAAAGTATCTGTTGTCCCAACATATGTTTTGCCATCCCGCGGAATGGCAAAAACCATCCTCTTATCTGGTGTATCAAAATAAATTGCTTGTTTTAAAGGAAATACAGATTGATCAATAACTAAATGAACCCCTTTTGTCAGCTGAAGCGTTTTTCCTTTTCGGCTTCCATCAATCGTTCTTAATGTATCAACCCATGGTCCAGTTGCATTTACCACGACATTGGCATAAATGGGGTAAACCGCATTAGAGATAAGATTTCTAACTTCTACGCCTTCTATTTTACCGTTTTTATCATATAGGAAGTTCTCTACTTTCGTATAATTTATCGCCGTTGCACCACAATCAACTGCCTTTTTCATTACTTCCACAGTCAGGCGACTGTCATCTGTGCGATATTCCACATAATATCCTCCACCTTTAAGCCCGTCTTTCTTAATTAATGGTTCTTTCGCAAGGGTTTCTTCTTTCGATAGCATTTTTCTACGTTCCGTCTTTTTCACTCCAGCAAGAAAATCATATACTCTTAAACCGATATTGGTGGAAAATTTACCAAACGTTCCTCCTTGGTGCAAGGGAAGTAACATCCATTCTGGTGTAGTTACATGTGGTCCATTTTCATACACCACTTCTCTCTCTTTCCCTACTTCTGCAACCATCTTCACTTCGAATTGCTTTAAATAGCGGAGACCTCCATGAACGAGCTTTGTTGATCTGCTTGAAGTTCCTGCTGAAAAGTCCTGCATTTCTACAAGAGCAACTTCCATTCCTCTTGCTGCGGCATCTAAAGCGATACCCGCTCCTGTAATGCCTCCCCCGATAACTAACACATCAAATTTATTATTCATTAACTGTTGTTGCATTTTTTCTCTACTACTTGGCTTCTTTTGCAAAGTAAAACCCTCCCTATATCTTAAAAAACTTGTTAGTTAAATAATTTCCTTACGTTATTCATTCAAAACAATTTGGTTCGTACATGATCTAAACACAAACAAAAAGAGACCACAAAGCTACATTACCAATTAAACGATAATGCTTTGTGGTCTCTCCATTTCTCCAGACAAAAAATATTAACTTGTTTTTATTATATCATATTAATCTATATATTCATAGTATTTATACTATTTTATTAAACTTTTAAACAGAAAGCTATTCCTTTTATTTAAAAGCCATCGTGGCTTTAACAGCTTTCTTCCAGCCAGTATATAATGCTTCTCTTGTCTCTTCCTCCATTTTTGGTTCGTAGGAACGATCAAGGCTCCATTGCTCCGCAATTTCCTTTTGATCTTTCCAAAAACCGACAGCTAAACCAGCAAGATAAGCTGCTCCTAATGCAGTTGTCTCATTTATAACAGGTCTTTCTACAGGAACATTTAAAATATCTCCCTGGAACTGCATAAGGAAATTATTTCGAACGGCTCCTCCGTCTGCTCGTAATGTTTTGACTTGAATATTCGAATCAGTCTCCATTGCACCCAAAACATCTTTTGTTTGATAGGCAAGTGATTCTAGTGTCGCCCGAATAAAATGCTCTTTTGTTGTCCCTCTCGTTACCCCAAACATTGCCCCGCGAACATCACTGTCCCAGTAAGGAGTCCCAAGTCCAACAAATGCTGGTACAATATAAACTCCATCTGTAGAATCTACTCTGCTTGCATAGTCTTCGCTATCTTTGGCATCTTTTATCATTCTCAATCCATCTCTTAGCCACTGGATAGCAGATCCGGCCACAAAGATGCTTCCCTCAAGCGCATAATTCACTTTTCCATCTATTCCCCATGCGATTGTTGTTAACAAGCCATGATCTGATTTTACTGCTTTTTCACCTGTGTTCATTAGCATAAAGCAGCCAGTGCCATAAGTATTTTTCGCCATTCCCGCTTCAAAACATGCCTGACCAAATAAAGCAGCCTGTTGATCTCCTGCCACTCCTGCAATTGGTATTCTATTTCCGAAGAAATGCCCTTCCACTGTATGAGCATATATTTCAGAAGATCCTTTTACTTCTGGCAGCATAGACTTTGGAACTGTTAATATTTCAAGTAATTCGTCATCCCATTTTAAATCATAGATATTAAACATTAGCGTACGTGAAGCATTTGTATAGTCTGTTACATGCGCTTTCCCACCAGATAATTTCCAGATTAGCCATGTATCAATTGTACCAAATAATAAATCCCCATTTTCCGCTTTTTGTCTTGCTCCATCCACGTGATCTAAAATCCACTTTACTTTTGTACCTGCAAAATAAGCATCAATTAAAAGTCCTGTTTTATCACGGAAAAGCTGATTATACCCTTGTGCTTTTAGTTCTTCGCAAATTTCATTTGTTTGTCTTGATTGCCACACAATAGCATTGTAGACGGGCGCCCCAGTATTTTTATCCCATACAACTGCCGTCTCCCGTTGGTTGGTGATCCCGATACCTTCTATTTGTTCCGGCTTAATATCCGATTCTGATAAAACTGTCGCAATAACTGCCAAAATAGAACCCCATATTTCATTTGCATTATGTTCAACCCAGCCTGGCTTCGGAAATATTTGTGTAAACTCTTTTTGTGCTACATGGACAATATCCCCTTTTTTATTGAAAATAATTGCTCTAGAACTTGTTGTCCCTTGGTCTAATGATAAAATAAATTTTTCCATAAAATAAAACCTCCCATTAGTAAATGATTATGCTACTTTTTTACCAATACTCTTACTTTCCCCTTTTGTCTTAAAAAATGCAAGTAATAATACAATGACAGTAATCGCTATCACAATCCAAAAGCTTGATAAGACAACCCCTTTAAAGATATACGTATAAAAAACGGCTGCTAGGGATCCACCTAGTATGGGACCAACAACTGGTATCCATGCATAGCGGAAATTCGATGATCCTTTGCCGGCAATTGGTAAAACAAAATGGGCAATTCTTGGACCAAGGTCACGTGCTGGGTTAATGGCATAGCCAGTTGTTCCCCCTAATGACATCCCAATTACAACAATAAGCAAACCTACAGCAAGCGGGTTAAGTCCCTCAGCGAAGCTATTTGCTCCAATAAACAATAACCCAAGCACTAACATAAACGTTCCTATCAATTCACTTAATATATTTCCAAAGGTATGTGGAATAGCAGGACCTGTTGAAAAGACTGCTAATTTTGCTTCCGCATCCTTTGTTGCACCCCAATGCGGGAGATAGTGTAAATATACAATACATGCACCTAAAAAAGCGCCGATCATTTGTGCCAAGATATATGGCAATACTTGATTCCAAGCAAAATCACCTGTTATTGCCAGCGCGATGGTAACTGCTGGATTTAAGTGGGCCCCACTGATACTTCCGACAGCAAATGCTCCCATCGTAACCGCCAGCCCCCAGGCAAGAGTAATCACAATCCATCCTCCCCCATTAGAGAACGCTTTCTTTAAATTCGCACCAGCTACGACTCCTCCCCCGAATATAATCAAAATCATGGTTCCAACAACTTCTCCCATAAACGCAGACATCAAAATCCCCCTTTTCCTTGTTTCACTCTGTTTTATTCTGATAATTATCTTAAAATGAAATACCCCTAAACTACCATCATACTAATATTTATTTTTAGCATAATTACAGAGTGATTGTCATTAAAACATGCAAAAAAGGAGAACACGACAGATTAAGCCACTAAAATTATGGTGACTACTGCGTGTATCTCCTTTTCTCCAACACATTAAATTAACTTGTAAGGTAATTGTAAACGCTTCCTGACAGTCTGTCAATTATTTTTATCGTTTTCACTATAAAAAAATTATTTACTTTATTTTTTGCCATAATTCTTTTTTTGAAGTAGTTATACTAGTAGCCCCTGCTTCAATTGCATTACTTATATCCTTATCCGAGCGAATCAAACCACCTGCAAGAATAGGTACATTTAAACTCTCTTTTATTTCTTTAATCATCCAAGGCATTGTTCCTGGAAGCACTTCGATATAATCAGGATGTGTTCGTTGAACTAGCTTAACGCTTTTCGCTATTGCATGACTATCAAGGAGAAATACCCTTTGGATTGCTATCACGTTTTTCTGCTTTGCTTTTAAGATAACCGATGATTTTGTAGATATAAGTCCATATGGTTTAAATTCTTGACAGATAAACTCTGTTCCAAAATCATCACTTTTTAATCCTTGGATTAAGTCAACATGATAAATCATTTTCTTATTTGCTTTTTTTGCAAGCAAACTTATATGTTTTAACTGTGAAACATGTACTTCTAAAAATACGCCAATTTCATAATCACTTTTTAAAAATGCTTCAAATTCCTTCATATTGGATGATGCTGGAATAATATGCTGATTCATTTCATTTCCCCCAAAAATATTTCATTCTTCTCCGCTTAATTATTATTCATTCATTCTGCATTCACACTAGCGTTTCGATTTAAATTCATATAGTCGAAATGCTAATATGCAAACAGCAGAATAGGCGATACCTATTGAGTAGCCACCAACAACATCTGTTGGATAATGGACACCTAAATATACTCTGCTTGTCCCTATTAAAAGAATAAAAAAACAGGCAATTATGTAAGCCAGCACTTTCTTCCCAGTAAATTTAAGCAAATGTATACATAAGTATGCACATGAGCTGAAGAAAATTAGCGAACCCATAGAATGTCCACTTGGAAAACTATAGCCTTTTTCTATTATAACAGGCAATATATCCGGACGCTCTCTTTTAAAGAACCATTTAAGAAGTGTATTTAATAATGCACCAAAACTATTAGTTGAAATGAAAAAAATAACTAAAGCATACTTTTTCTTCCATAGTAAAAGTACTGTAATAACTAGTATCGCGGCTGCAATAAACAGACTAGATCCTAAAAAGGTAATTCTTTCAACCCATATTGTTAAATCTTCTGAAATGAATGATTGCGTAAAGTGGATGATTGTCTCGTCAAATGAAATAATATCAGAGCTCTTTACATGTCTTGCAATAATATAAAATAGCCCACTAAAAATCAGGATAATTGCTAACATTATACCGATATATTTTGATGTTATTCTTTTCTCCATGTAAATCCCTCGCTGTTATATTTTAGTGCTAGCTATTCCTAAAATAGTAAAAGCTAGCACCTTGTCTTTTTCTTTTTTAAGCTTCTTTTACAACTTTCTTTCTTGTTGTTTTTTTCTTTTTTTCCTCAGTTTTCTTAGGCTTTGTATTATCAATAGATGCTTGTAGTGCAGCCATTAAATCCATGACATTAGATTCCCTTGGCTTATCTGTGCCTGTCACTACCTCTTTGCCAGCTTTCTTCGCTTCAATCAATTCAAGAAGAGCTGTTCTGTATTCATCAGTATATTTCTCCGGAGTAAATTCTGTTGTTAATTGGTCAATTAATAAAATCGCTGTTTCCAATTCTTTTTTCTCGAGTTGATTTACTTCCGGAACATTTGGTACATCGTCCACTTTACGAACTTCATCAGGAAAATGTATGGTTTCCATTACGAGGGTATTTTCATACACCCTAATAATTGCCAGCTGCTCTTTGGAACGAATAATAATTTTCGCAATTCCAACTTTCCCTGTCTCAAGTAAAGCTTGTCTTAATAAGGCATAAGCCTTGTTCCCCCCTTCACCGGAAGACATATAATAGCATTTTTCAAAGTAAATGGGATCAATCTCTTCCATCTTCACAAAATCAATAATTTCCACTGCTTTATCTTCATTCTCTTTACGCAAATTTCCCAAGTCTTCTTCATCAAGGACAACATATTTTCCCTTTGCATATTCATATGCCTTCACGATTTCTTCTGGAGCAACTTCATTTCCACAAGCAGAACATTTTTTTTCATATTTAATCGGGGCATGACAAGCCTTATGAAGTGTTCTAAGCTTAATATCTTTATCTTCTATTGCCGAATGCAGCTTAATCGGTATGCTAACTAGTCCAAAACTTATATTTCCTTTCCACATTGTATGCATATTTATTCTCCCATCTCATTAGTTGAATGCAAAAGCAAAATTCATCATCGCTTTACTTCTATCTATTTATACATTGTGTCACCGGTTTTTTTTCATACTATTTAATTATTGGTAACAGACACTGTTCATACTTATGTACTTAAATAGTTATACTAGTAAGAGATAGTCAAATCAGGAGGATAGACAAATGCATAAAGCTGCATTTTTTATTAGTAATTATCATAAAAAAACAGACTCATTTGGTGTCAGCGTCATTGGAAATGAGAACATAATCCCTGTAGGTTCTTTTCAAAATGGCTTAAAAAGAGCAGAAAAAACAGCATTATTACAGATTATAAAAGAACATGCTATAAAGGAAGATGACAACTTTTATTTTCTAGATCCCGGAATTTGCGTAGAATTACAGTTTTCCTCTTTTCAACAGCATAGACTAAACAATCCTGTTTTTATCCAATTTTTATATAATAAAGATTGGAAAGACTGTACATTAGAGAATGTTATCGCAACAGAGTCTACGCCTATTACTCATGCTGATAAACATCTTTTTCCCAATACCAAGATTACGAAACTTGATTATATTTTATATTTAAAAGAAGTCAGTCCATATTTACTTCCTTTTTTAGAAAATCGCTTATTGACTACAATTCGATTTCCCCATGGTTTATTTGGCGAATCTTTCTATCAAAAACAATGTCCAGACTACGCTCCTTCTTATGTGGAAACATATAAAAACGAAGACATAGAATATATTGTTTGTAATAATGTAGAAACGCTTATGTGGCTCGGAAATCAATTAGCGTTTGAATTTCACATTCCTTTTGAAACAATTTATTCTAATAGCATGCCTTCTGAAATTGTCTTTGATCTAGACCCGCCTTCTGTGGAACATTTTTATATGGCTATTAAAGCTGCAAAAGTTCTGCAACAGATTTTGGAACGATTACAGCTTTTATCTTTTGTGAAAATATCAGGAAATAAAGGAATTCAGGTGTATTTACCACTTCCAGAAAGAACATTTACTTATGAAAAAGTACGTTTATTCACAGAATTTATTGCTAATTATATGATTGAGGAAAATCCAGAGCTTTTCACCATAGAACGATTAAAGAAAAACCGCAGAAACAGATTATACATTGACTACATCCAACATAGTGAAGGAAAAACAATTATCGCTCCCTATTCCATTCGCGGTAATAAAGGCGGATATGTTGCATGCCCAATTGCATGGGATGAATTAACAGAAGATCTTCATCCTAGTCAATTTTCAATGGATGTTGTATTACAAAGACTTCAAAATGGGATTCATTCTTTCGCTGGTTATTTTGAGGCAAAAGAAAAACAACCTTTCCAGCAAGTACTAGATGTGTTAACAAATATACAAAACGAGGAAGGGACAGGAAAACATCTAAATAGATAATTGCGAAAACGAATTATCAAATCCTTGTATTTAAACATAAAGACAATAAACGCCCAAACAATGGTACGGAATTTTTTCTGTCTAATGTTTGGGCTTATTTCTAAAATACTATTAGATATGCGTGTTGTTATTCTAATGTGCATTCTTCAATGGGAATAGTGACAAATGACTCGATGACTGGATGCCTTAATGTTTTGCCTTCTGTCCATTCTAAAAAGGAGATTTTGACAGTGAGTGCTGGTCGCAGCCAGACTCCATCTTTCGCTTCCTTAAGATTAACAAAAGAACTTTCTTTTATAATGATTGGCTCAATCGCCTTGGAGACAGCAGCCCAGTCGTTTGCGGTCAATTTACTCGAACCGGCACTTCCAATATAAACCAACTGTCCTGACTCATCAAATAACCCGAGGTGGAGAGAATGAACCGTTTTATGTTTAATTGTTACTCCTCCCACTATAGCAATTAAATCCTGCTCTTTTTTTCTCTTAAGCCATCTTGCATCTTTTCCGCCCAGAACATAGGAACTGCCAAGATCCTTGCAGACGATTCCTTCCAACTGATGTTGTTGACAAACAGTGAATAAACCTTGCATATCAGCAAAATTTTCAACAAGTCGAACAACTTTCGTCTCAGCTATTTTTTCATGCAATATTTTTTGTCTTTCCAGTAACGGCTTATCTACTAACCACTGTCCATCGAGGAACAGGATATCAAAAACCATATAGGTAATGGGAATCTCTTCTTGCAGACCACTTAATCGCTCAAGATTTCTCACTCTGTCCCGTTTCATTACTTCATAAAAGGATGGTTTCCCATCCTGCAAAGCAATAACTTCCCCGTCGAGAATACAATTTTTTGCCTGTACGAAGGAACTAGTCTTTAGTAATTCAGGATATTGCTGCGTTCTTTCGTTTTTCTTTCGATTAAATAATTTTGTGTTCTCTCCATCATAGTAGGAGAGAATTCTTGTTCCATCCCACTTAACTTGAGCTATCCATTGATCCCCTTTTGGAATTGCTTCTGTTAGTAGTGGTTCAAACGGCTTTATTGGTTTCATGTCCTTTATTCCTTTTATCCTTACCATTTGCAAATAGAAAAAAATTATACAAGATTTTGTCTAGTTTTCCTCTTTTTGGCGCTCTTATCCTTGCTATTTTCCTGCTAAAAATGCAGGTTATTGTCCATTTTCTAATCACTTTAAAATCTTCTCAAGACGGTAACAAAAAGGTCAGTTCCTATTCCACATAACATAATGTTGAATAGACCTAACCTTTTCCTCCCATACTAACCAACTACTGTTCTCTGCAAATTTATTTTAAATGGTTTTCGACATATTGTTTTGCTTCTTGTTGCAGTTTTTTATATTGAACAGCTTCTTCCTCAAAATAGGACTTATTCGATACGGAAAAACTTTCCATCGCATCCCATTTAAACGATACATCAGCACGATAAACATAAGTGGCATTGCCAATTAAATCAATACGATATTGATCATTACGATGATGAACATAACAGCGGACTTTGCCTCCATTATTATACACATCTACATAGGTATTTTCTTGATTAAACCCATTTAGTATGGAAACAAGGGTTGAAGCAGACATAGCAGTTCCGCAAGCATTTGTAAACCCTACCCCTCTCTCGTATGTACGTACATAAATGTTACCTTTTTCTAATATCGATACAAAGCTAACATTTACACCGTCTGGAAAATACTCATTCGGACCATTCACATATTTACTTAATGTTTCTTGAATATCAGAATCAAGTACTGCTTTATCTACAAGTGTAATTAAATGTGGATTAGGCACAGCTAAAGCAGTAAATAATAAATCATTATTTAATCCCGGAATTTTCCCATTTATTAGTGTAGTCGATTCTACCTGTAATGGCAGGTCCTTTGTTTGAAAAGATACAGGAGATATTTCTACCAAATATGTTGGAATATTAGGATAAATATCTGCTTCGTTTTTCACCTCTAAATTAGCTTTCATTGTTTCAATCACTGCTTCCTCTACCTGAAGAAGTTCACAAACATATCGAGCGACACAACGAATCCCATTTCCACACATGGAAGCTTCGGAACCATCGGCATTAAAAACTCTCATTCTTGCATCCGCAACTTGACTAGGCATTACAAAAAGAATACCATCCGCCCCTAAAGAAGAACCTCTATTACATAACGTTTTAGCTATCTCCGTTCTTTCTTCTTCGGAAAACTGATAGGCGTCTGAAATTTCATCTATTATTAAAAAATCATTGCCACTTCCATGACATTTTGTAATTTTTATATTCATTTCATAATTCCTCCAAGCTGAATTTGTTTCTTATTTATTTTACTGTTCCTTTGTCTAACCTGCAATCAATTCTTCCTGACTAAAAAAGAGAAAACCTTAACAGCTTATAATCAAGTCGTTAAGGTCATTTCCATTCATCCATATAAATAATCATCATCTAATAGCTTCTTTGCCCATGAAATAGATTCTGCATATACTTTAAATAATTCTTTTTCTTGAATATTTAATTCTTTACAACCAAGTGCAATTCCGGGCCAGTCAGCTGTTTCTGCTGCAATGACCAATTGAAGCACGTCTTGTTGAACATTTTTCTGTCCTGATAAAGCTTGTACAATTGTTTCATCCAATGGTAGATCGGAAAGAATGCTATCCATATCCCTGTTCATAATGGTATCCATAAGAGAGAACATGCCCGTCAAAAAAAAACTTCCATATTCTATCCTTCCCGGTACAAGCTTTGCTACTGATTCGCACATTTTAGAACGTATTAAGCAATTATGCATCACTTCTAAAGAAATTCCATTCTTCCAGTCCTTTTCCCTAACTGTAAGAATATAAATCCATTTTCGAAGTTCTCTAAGCCCAATATATATAATGGCATGCTTAATACTAGTTACTTTTTGTTTTACTCCATATTCTAGTGTGTTAATTAATTTTAAAAGCTTATAGGATAAAGAAATATCCTGTTCAATCAATTTAGAAATACGGTTTATGTCTGGATTTTCATCATGTAGTAGCTCAAGAATCTTATAATACGTCGGCATATAGGTTGGCACATCATGGGAAGACATAATGAATGGTCTTGAGAAATAATAACCTTGAAAATAATGATAGCCTCTATTTCTTGCTTGTTTATACTCCGAACTTGTTTCAAGTTTTTCAGCAATTAATTCAAGATGATGCTTTTTAGCAACATCTTCTATTTCTGCTCGCACTTCTTTTGTCGTATTTTGAAAATCGACTTTAATCATATCTGCTAATCTTAGCAAAGAATAAGAGTATGGGTTACTTTTCTCAAAAATAAAATCATCTAAAGCTAGTTTGTAGCCTAATTGTTTGAGTTCTAAACAAATATCTATTATTTTTTGGCTTGGAACAACTGTTTCTAGAATTTCTATTACAATATCCCTTGGGTGAAAATATGTAGGAAGCTTAAGTTCTAATAAATTCTCCGTAAAATTAATAAAGCAAGGTTTACCATCTGATAATTTATCTATTCCAATATTAAGAAAACTATTAATAATAACATCTGTCGTTGCCT
The DNA here is from genome assembly GCF_050971705.1 of Niallia sp. M35. Lineage (NCBI taxonomy): Bacteria > Bacillati > Bacillota > Bacilli > Caryophanales > Bacillaceae > Niallia > Niallia sp. M35. Next base: position 215,388 of record NZ_JBPCEP010000008.1, on the reverse strand, counting down.
GATCACCATTCACATTGGGGAAGGAATTAATATTGTTATGTCTATAAAGTAGTTCATATCCATAAACTTCTTCGATTCGATTAAATAGTGGCTGTCTCGCCACAAAAACTTCCATTTATTTACCTCCGTCAATCTTTTTACGCTTAGTTATTGTCATTTTAATAAATTTATAAGTAGAAGGTTGTCGAACCTTGCTTGTAAGAAAATAATTTTTTCACAAAAAAATGTCATCATGAAAGTTTAAGGATTATCTAAGTTGTATTTAAAGGGAATGAAGAATAGATTCTTTGATTCTAGGACCTTGATAATAAAAATGATAGTTTATCTAGAAAAAAGAACTTTTTTGCATACTATTTTTCTAAAAGGTTTTTTGAAAAAAACGGGGAATTCTAAAAATATATAGAGCAGTCTGACATATCGTTAAATAGAGTAAAGCTGCTAAGACAAAAAGCATATACTCATACACAAACGAGTGATGTCAGACTGCTAGTGACAACTTCTGAAATAAGAAAATAACTTCAAATTTCAGAATGGACGTGTCTTAGATTAATGTGTATATTGAAGTACAAAATTAATCAAAAATAATGAGGATATGAAATACAAAGGCAGTGAAACTTCTTTCGCTTTCCCTAATGCAATCTTTAAAATCGGGTAAAGAATAAACCCAATAGCCATGCCATCTGCGATACTGTACGTAAACGGAATCATCGCAATAATAAAAAAGCTAGGAAAACTTTCACTTAAATCCTTTAAATCCAGATTTCGGATATTCTGCAGCATTAACCCTCCAATAATGATTAAAATTGGTGCAATAGCACTGTCTGGGATTAATTTAATGACAGGAATAAAAAATGCTGAACAAATAAACAGAAAACCTGTCGTTACAGCGGTTAAGCCTGTTTTCCCACCAGCAGTCATACTTGCAGAGCTTTCCACAGTAGCTACCGTTGGACTTGTGCCAAATAAACTAGATAGAAAAACAGAAATAGAAGTAGCTCGAAAAGCTTTTTGAAATCGCTTAGGTTTGTTTATAAATTGAACATGATTATTGACCAATCCAATATTTTCAAACACAAGTACCATTGTAAGAGAAAATACGGCAATCCAAAAAGGAATCGTTACAAGTTTATCAAAAGACAGATGGCCGAACACACTCCTGTATTCTTGAAGGTGAATCGATTGGCTACTTCCTGCGTTTACATTGATCAGTCCAAACAGCCAAGCAATGAAAGTACCAACAATAATCGTAATCAGAAAGTTTCCCTTCACATTTCTTAAAAACAGAATAATACTTATTAAAAATGTGAGTACTGTTGCCAATACATGTAAATCATTAAAAGATCCTAAGGCAATAATTGAATTTGTTCCTCTTTCTACTATCCCGCCTTTTTCCAAACCAATTAGCATTAAAAATAGACCTAATCCAACGCTAATCGATTCTTTTAACGAAACAGGAATAGAATCACTTACAATTCTAGCTAGTTTGGTAAAAGCCACAATCATAAAGAGAATTCCAGAAACAAACACTACTGCCAACGCTTCTTGCCAGGTTAGAGCCATTGAATTTACAATGGTATAAGAAAACAAAGCATTGATACCCATACCAGGTACAAGCAAAACGGGCACATTTCCATATAAGCCCATTAAAAAACAGCCAACAACGGATGTTAAAATGGTTGCAATGATTGCTGCTTCCAACGGAATACCTGCTTCTGCTAAGATTAAGGAGTTTACTACCACGATGTATACAACAGTAAAAAACCCAATAATCCCTGCAAGTACCTCTTGTTTAATGGATGTTTGACTTTCCTTTAGCTGAAAAAATGAAAAAATATAATCTTTCATCAGATATACCTATTTAGTTGTATCCCTCTCCCTACCCGCTTCCCTATAAATACAATATAAGCATGCCAATGATTGACATGACTTTTAGCATTCAATAAGGTAGCCACAAGAAATTATGATAGCAGATTACCAATGTTTTGCCAATGTTTTTCAGGAGAAAATACTCATTTTTTCCTACTTTCCTTTTAGTGGTTTATTATTATTTAGTCAGTTTTCATTAAATCAGCTTATCAAAGGAAAACTTTCTATGCTCAACTCCCCCCATATTAATGATTCGTATAGGCGAATAACTTTGTTAATATCGCATAGAGGTGAATAACCTCTTTATCAGACGCGTGGTGATCAATTGTCAACAGCGGCAGATTAGGATCTTGAAAACGTTTTGCCCATTCTTTCGGCATCCAGCCCTTTCTTAACTGAGCTAATTTATGACCATCTTCTTGCTCAAACTGGTACTCCATGTGACCAAAGGTTTTTTTCATTATGATTGTGTCTTCCCCATAAAGAAATTGGTTCACTAATCGTTTTTCGGTCTTTATTTCTAAAATTCTGCTGATTATTTTTTTATCCTTATTCTGTATATCTATTCTGTCTCTTTTTAAGGTAAAAACATATTGGAGATCCCCTTGCGTATTATAAAAGCCGTACGATTTTGTATAAAATCGATCGAATAAGAATGGTAGATACCAACGAATGACTGAGAATTTTTCATCTTTTATTTCCCCTATCTCTTGTCCTTCTCTATCAAAAACAATCATTCTTAAGGATGGGGCAGGTAAAAAAGATAAAACTACCGTATTGGATTTTAAAATGGATCTTGCCTGTCCTACGGAGAAAAAATTATCCATTTTCTCTAAACGCTGTTTATGTAAATAAAATTGACAAAAGCAAATTACACTGTACATTGCAAATGGGACTAAAAGGTAAAGAAAAGTAATACTTGAATGATTCAATAAAAATATGCCTATAAAAAGGAATAGAGGAATACAACTAATTAAACTAGCGTTCAAGGAAGATATGGCTGTATATTTATAGTATTTTTCAATATTCATCATGAAGACTCCTTTATATCCATTCTTGTAATGAAAGGTTAGCGCGGCTGTGCACTTATCTTTCTCATTCTTCTTATTCTATTAATTTCTATTGAAATCTATGATTAATTAGAAGAAAAATTTTAAAAGAGTCTAATCTATTAGTAAGTATTGATTGTGGAAATATAAAAACCGAAAAATGACAGCCTATTCGTTAAAAAGCGGGTCACCGAAATTGGTCGCTGATTTAAACGAATAGGCTGTCATTTTATAAACAGTTAATGATCTAACAATGATTATTTGATAAAACGAATCGTTAAAGGAATATGATAATCCTGGCCTTCATAAGCCTTAATGGCAGCGATAATTGTAAATACAAATGCCATGATTCCGATTATTGGTAAAATAATAAATCCTATTAAAAGAAACACAAGAATCCATGCTATAAAGGAATAAATGGCATAAGAAATTAAAAAGTTAAAATATTCTTTACCATGATAATCCACAAAAGGCGAATCCTTTTTCACGAGCCAGATAACTAATGGCCCGATAAAAGTAGTAAAAAAACTAGACACATAAATCAACATCGCAAAAACTCTATCATCATTTGATGATCTGTCTTTATTTAAATCCATGAAAGAAACCTCCAACTAAAATAATAATTGCTATGTTATTATATACGATTATTTCATATAAATGTTTCATTTTGAAATAATTTATGTCCAATTAATTGGCGGAAGTTTTCATCCCTCTTTGTTATAGTGAAATAATTTACCTTTCTTTACATCATTTCATTAAAATTTTACAATTTGTTTGTATTTTCCTATTTTCAATTTCACCGAAATTTTGTATGATATAGAAAAGTAATTTGTTATCATGAGATAATAATTAAAGATGGGAAGGCAAATGGTGCGCCACCGCTTTGGTTCTAGTGGGTTCGATTCCCACCCCGAAATTTTTTTTCAAATGGATTAAAAATTTCGAGGGTGGGCTTTTTCTTTTTCATGAATAAGTTCTGCCCTCAACTGGAGGGATTATTGTGTTAAAAAAAAGAGATCTTGAGGAATGTCAAGCGTTATATCCTTTAATGATGCACCCTGATGTCTTCCCTTTCGTGCGTCAAAAAGCTTATTCATATGAAGAATACCTTTTTCTTACCAAGCAGACAATAGAAGCGGAAGAAAGAGGAGAACTTATCTCTAGAACGATATTAGATGAATGGCAAAATCCGATTGGTACCATTAATCTATATGATATAAACGAAAATATCGGTTTCCTCGGTACTTGGTTGGGAAAACCTTATCATGGCATGGGATACAATCAAATAGCAAAAGAATTATTCTTTGCTGAAGCATTTTTTGAGCTGAATATTGAAAGTATATTAATGCGAATTAGAAGTAATAATATCCGCTCACTAAAAGCGGCTGAAAAGCTTCCCTATGCGGTTTCAGCAAATGAAACAAGAAGTAATCTGTTACAAATTTTAAATACTTCTGGAATCCCTTATCAACTATTCGAAATTCCTAAAGATTTATTTACTCTATACACTTTACGTCAAAATACGGAAGAGACGACAAATGATTGTAGAGAGGCGTAATTTAGCTCCGATACTAAAATAAGATCAGTCGATAGAAAAATAACTATCACTGATCTTATTTTTATTCTTCTATAATAATCTAACGAAAATTGGATGGAGAAATCCTCCATGTATTCATTCTCGCCTATGAATGAATATCATAGTAAATTATCGCTTCTTTTTATAACTTTGATAATTCTTGTTTCCACCAGAAAGATTATAGATATTCATAAATCCTAAATTACGTAGTACGTTTTGGGCAGCATTTCCGGTTACACCACTATTACAATAGGTAACAGTGAGTAAATTTGGATCTAGTTCCTTGCATTTCTCTCGCAAATCACCCAAAGGGATATTAATAGCTGTATCCACACATGAAGCATTAAATTGTTTTGCAGAGCGTGTATCAATAACTTGAATAGCCTCTCTCTTTTCTATCTTTTCACTTAAATCTTTTGGCGTGATTAATTGATTTTTCTTCTCAATAGCATTCTGTAAAGCCATTCCAGTATACATAACAGGGTCTTTTGCCGTACTAAAAGGCGGGGCATATGCAAGATCAAGATGAAATAAATCTTCCGCTTTTGCTTTAAATGTAATGGCTGTAACAAAAACATCTATTCTTTTATCGACTCCTTCTTCCCCTACTATTTGTACACCTAAAATTCTACCTGTTTTGCGATCTGCAATTGCCTTAATGACTAATTGTTTACCACCCAAATACTCAGCTCTTGCAGGCTTGATATTATGGAGAACTTCTATATCATAGCCTTCCTCCAATGCTTCCGTTTCGTTCATACCAGTTTGTCCAACAGCTAAGTCAAAAACACGAAGAATAGCAGTTCCTAAAATGCCTCTATGTTCTAAAGCCCCCCCTGTTATAACATCACCGGCTATTCTTCCCATTTTATTTGCTGTGCTTCCTAATGGCCGATATAATGATTTACCGGTAATGAGAGAATAGCTCTCTGCAACATCCCCTACCGCATATACATTAGGTAAGTTAGTTTGCATCCTATTATTTACGGCAATAGCACCAGAATGTCCTATATTTACACCGATTGACTCTGCTAAGTGAACATTAGGCCTAACCCCTGTTGCTAAAATAACCAAATCTGTTTCTATAACATTTCCTGATTTTGTTCTTATTTCGTTAGTAGTTATTTCACTAACTTCCTCATTCAAAAGAAGGTTAATCCCTTTTTTTACTAGATGTTCTTCTACATATGTAACAATATCTTGATCCATATGTGATAATATGTGATTACTGCGTTGCACTAATGTAACCTCTAACCCTCTGTTTGTTAGCTGTTCAGCCATCTCTAAACCAATATACCCTGCACCTATAATTGCAGCTCTTCTTGGCTCCTTCTTTTTTATAAACCTGTCAATAGCACTTGTATCTTGAATGGTTCGAATGTGGAAAACATGTTTTTTTTCTACCCCCTCAATTGGTGGCGTTAAAGGTGATGCTCCTGTTGCAAATACTAATACATCATAAATATCCTCTATCACTTCATCTGTATCCAAGTTTTTCACTTGGATCTTTCTACGATTTACATCGATAGCGATAACCTCATGCCTGACAAAAATATCTACATTATATCTTTTCTTAAACCAAGCTGGATTTCTCGGTGTTAAACTTTCTATTTCATCAACTTCTCCGCCTAAGAAATAAGGAATCCCACAACCGGAGTAAGAAATGTCATAATCGGCATTATAAAGTGTGATTTCTGCCTGCTCGTCATTTCTCCGTGCTTTTGCCGCTACTGATGTACCTGCCGCTACTGATCCTATGATAACAATTTTCATGATCACCCTCCTAAAAATAATAGTGTATTTTATGATTTATCTTTGCCAGTACTGTTCCCATAAACGATTTTTCTTATGTCTATTAAGAAATGATCGATAGCCATAAGTATAAACCAATTAATGTAATCAAAAGGGTTGGAATGGTTAAAATAATTCCCGTCTTAAAGTAAGTTCCCCATGAAATCTTGACCCCTTTTTGCGACAATACATGAAGCCATAATAAAGTTGCTAATGAACCTATAGGCGTGATTTTTGGTCCTAAATCAGAGCCGATAATATTAGCATAAATTAAGCCTTCTTTTATTACTCCTGTTGCATTTGTATCCGCTATAGCTAAAGCATCAATCAAAACAGTAGGCATATTATTCATAATAGAAGAAATAACAGCTGCAATAAATCCCATACCGATTGTCGCAATCAACAAGCCTTGGTCGGCAGCTACTTGAATAAGACTTGATAACAAGCCTGTTAACCCTACATTACGTAGTCCGTAAATGACTACATACATTCCGATCGAAAAGAAAACAATTGACCATGGAGCTCCCTTTATTACATTTCTGATAGATACTGCTTTGCTTCGTCTTGCAAAAATAAGAAATACAAGAGCAATGCCGCCAACAACAGCGGATACCGGAATCGCCAGAACTTCACTGCCTAAATATCCAATTAGAAGAAAGGCTAAGATTATCCAGGAAATCCGGAACATTTGTCGATCCTTAATAGCTTCTGCTGGCAACCTTAGATGGTTTAAATCATATATTTTAGGAATTCTCTTATGGAAGTAGAGATATAGAACAAGCATACTTGCCAATAAAGAAAATAGATTTGGTATAATCATTCTAGAAGCATATTCAACAAATCCAATTCCAAAAAAATCAGCAGAAACAATATTTACTAAATTACTGACGACTAGGGGTAAGGACGTGGTATCCGCAATAAAACCACTTGCCATAATAAATGGAAGAACCATTCTTTCTTCTAACTTTAATGCTCGAACCATCGACAGCACAATCGGTGTTAAAATAAGCGCTGCACCATCGTTTGCGAATAATGCTGCCACAAGAGCACCTAAAAGGGAAACATAGAAAAACATTTTTAGCCCGCTTCCATTGGCCATTCGAGCCATATGTAGTGCTGCCCATTCAAAAAAACCTATTTCGTCTAAAATAAGGGAGATGATGATAATGGCGATGAATGCAAGTGTTGCATTCCAAACAATTCCAGTCACATCTGCAACATCATGAAAATCTACTACCCCGACTAATAAAGCTAATATCGCTCCCCCGCAAGCAGACCAACCAATAGAAAGGTTTTTGGGCTGCCAAATCACAAAAGTTAATGTTAATAAAAAAATAATAATTGCTAAAAATGTGTGTAGCAAATCAAGACTACCTCCATTAGTTACATAATATTTTAATGCCTTTTTCTTTTAACCTTGTCATTTTTCCATGCTGACTTGGTATATGCTGTAAAAGTTCATTTATCAATCCATCATATTGACTTGCTTTATTTAATGAATAGAAGACCCATTGACCTTTCTTCTGTTCTTTAACAATCCCTAAGTCCCTCATTTTACGTAGATGCTGGCTGATAGCTGGCTGCGACATATTATATATTTCTACCAATTCGCATACACAGCATGCTTGTTCAGACAACAAACTAACAATTGATAACCTTGTCTTATCTCCAAGCAGTTTTAACACATCTGCTGTCTCTTTTAAAGATAATACATTTAAAGATTGGTCTTTGTTACTCATTTTATCCACCCTCATTTATGTATTATAAATAAGCATATGCTTATTTATTTATGAATCAGGTAACAAAAAACATATAGGTACTTAAAAGTATTTGCTATCCCATTATCTACACCAATTGAATAGAAAAAAGCGGTGCTACCCTTTCATATTTTTAACTTTCATGATAAGGGGAATACTAATACTTTGCAAGTAAAAAATGAATGCGATTCCTCTTCCTATTTGCGAACAATTTAGAAGTTTTCGTTTTTTTCTCTCCTTCAATCTCCTTATCTATGATATAATACGAAACGTTATTGTTAAGAAAGAGGACAAGCAGATGAAACAAACATATTCTATAAAACAAAAGCTTTCTCAAATGATTATTATTTTATTTCCTGTATTGGTTACGCAGGTTGGTATTTTTGCATTAAGTTTTTTTGATACGACGATGTCTGGACATTATAGTCCTGTTGATTTAGCCGGAGTAGCAGTCGGCAGCTCCTTGTGGACGCCAATATATACAGGACTTAGTGGTATATTGCTGGCTTTACCTCCAATTGTCTCCCAATTAATGGGGAAAAATGAGCAAAAAGGCGTATCTTTTTCTGTTATCCAAGCAGCATACTTATCTTTTACTATGGCTATCGCCTTATTAATTATTGGTTATTTCTGTTTAGATTCAATTCTTGCAAATCTCGGCTTAGAACAGGATGTCTATAGAGTCGCATATCATTACTTAATCGCATTGAGTACCGGAATTATACCTATTTTTCTATACTTTGTACTGCGTTCTTTTATTGATTCTCTTGGCCAGACGCAAATTTCCATGTTTATAACGTTAATTGCAATACCGATTAATATTCTCTTAAATTATGCACTGATCAATGGTATTTGGATTTTTCCTGAATTAGGTGGAGTGGGCACTGGGTATGCAACAAGTATTACTTATTGGGTTATGCTCTTTATTGCGGTTTATATCGTTCATAAAAAACACCCTTTTGTAGCTTTTCAGTTATTTAGCCACTTTCCGACTATATCATGGAGTAAATGGAAAGAGATATTGACAATTGGCGTCCCGATTGGTTTTTCTGTATTCTTTGAAACAAGTATTTTTAGTGCAGTAACGATTTTAATGAGCAATTATGATACAAATACAATTGCTGCCCACCAATCAGCAATTAATTTTGCATCTCTTTTGTATATGGTTCCCCTCAGTATTTCTACCGCATTAACCATTCTAGTTGGTTATGAAGTAGGAGCTAGACGTATGAAAGATGCCAAAACATATAGCTGGTTAGGTGTTGGGCTTGCTATAAGCATCGCATTTATAAGTGGAATGATTCTTTTGACGTTTCGAACTAACATTGCTGGTATTTATACAAATGACTGGGAGGTTCTCCAATTAACAGCCCACTTTCTTATTTACGCGATATTCTTTCAACTATCTGATGCAATTCAAGCACCAATCCAAGGAGCTTTGCGAGGGTATAAAGATGTAAATGTTACCCTTCTCATGAGTTTTCTATCATATTGGGTGATAGGTCTACCTAGCGGATATCTTCTTGCTGCCTACACTAACTTAGGACCCTTCGGCTATTGGATTGGTCTCATTATCGGCCTTGCAACCGGTGCAATTTTCTTAACAAGCCGACTATTTAAAATTCAAAAACACAAATTTAGTGATAAACAATACGGAAATTAACACCGGGGCTGAGACAAAACTAAAAAGAATATGCTTAAAGCTGAATAATCATTTGTTGAATTAGACGAATGATAAATAAAATCTATTTTTGTTTCTCGCCCCATTTTATAAGATTAGTGAAATGGAGTGGAAGACACTCGACTCCTGCGGGAAATAGAGGAAAGGCTGAGACCCCGCAGCGCAGTGAGGAGGCTCAGGTTCCTCCCCGCGGAAAGCGAGTGACTGAAGCGCAATGGAACGAACTTGTTTTTTAGCTATAAGAAAGATAAATCAGCGAAAAGAAAAACCCGAACTATTACGATGTTTTATTGTATTATAGTTTGGCTTTTTCTTTATGTAAAATTCTTTTGTCCCAACCCTCTTTCTGGAAGATCAAGCTTTTCCTTTTTGATTTGAAACTGTTCCCCCATCTTGTCATTCATCTAGAAAGTATTTCCTTCAATTTACTAGGCAAATACACACTTTTGTCATGTGTGAATACAATAAAAAATAAGCATATATTTGTAAGTAAGAAAGGATGAATTTCCAATGTTCCCGTGGAATTTATTCCCTTTTAATAAAGACGCCAAAAGTAGAATGGACCAAATGAATCCGCAAGATATCCAAAAGTATGTGCAAGAAATGATGGATAAACTCATGCCTGAATCTCTGCAAAAAATGGAACCAGAGAAAATGTTCCAAAGCTTTTCAAAAGAAGCAAATTTTCGTAAAGATAACATTAACCATGCCGAAAAATTTAATTATATTGTTTTTGAGACGCATCATCATGTCTATGTCCGAATTCCTATCCTCGATAGCAGTTGGTTAGAGCATATTAAAATTTTCTATACTTCCAATCAACTAATTATACAACATATTCCCTTATTTGAAGATAAGCATACAATTACCCTTCCAGCAATTGTTCGTAAAAAAGGATCTGTCGCACTTTATAAGGATGATATTTTGGAAATAAGAATTCTAAAGAATATTGATATTCACTATTCAGAGATTGATGTTACAGAAATGAATTAATAGAAAGAGGAGAATTTATGAGTTTTGATAACTTAAAAAAAATCTATCAATTTTCAGAGAATAGTCATAAGAAAGACTACTGGAAAGATATGTTTGAACCAAATGAAAAAGAGTGGTTCTCCCATCCAGCTGCATCCATAAAAAATAGTGATGCTTTTCCTGCTTGCGATTTTTATCTATTTCATTCTCGATATTATATTGACATAGAATTACCAGGGATAGATATGAATCAGCTTTCGATTCATTTAAATAACAATCAACTGCGTATAGAAGGTCATTATCAAACCATCATTCCTGATTGTGCCTATCTATCAAAAGAACGGCAGAATAAACATTTCATTAAGAATATAAAAATACCCGCATATGTAAAGGAAAAAGAGATCAACAAGAAATATGAGAATGGAATATTGCAGCTTTCCTTTCCCTGTAAAGAAATGAGAAAGGAGGGAATGTAGACTTCCCTCCTTTCCTTTATCCTCTTTAAAATGACTGGTTATAATTATAGAAATAATTTATCATAGCAATAAAACGGTTTGTCTTTCCCTTCAAAAAATGTCGAACCAACCTTATTATATCCATTCTTCACAAATAAGTTTTGGGCCTTATCATTTAATGAATATGTATCCGTTTTTAAGTAAAAAATATCTTGTTCAATCGCATACACTTCAGCAAATGCTAATAAATTACTTGCAATGCCGCCTCCACGGATATCAGAATCAACGACTAATCGGTGTATAACCATGTATTCCTTATTATCATAGCTCCAATTAATTTTCTCATAACTTTTACCGCCAATTTGATCTATTGTAATGGATCCAACGACTTTATCATCCATAATAGCTACAAAAAGATTATTGTTTTCGATATCAGCCAGGAAGCTGGCTTCGTTTGGATATTTATGAGACCATTGATCATTACCTTCCTCTTGCATAATAACTAAAGCCTTTTTTACTATCTCCATAATTGATGCTAAATCATCTATATGTCCTTGTCTAATTTCCACAAATAATTTCTCCTATACAATAAATTTATCACCTGATGCCCTATTCTTTAGTTTGCTTTATATAAAAGTAGATATTCAGGAAAAATCATTATATAAATTTCTACTCAAAAATACCACTATTTTGTTTAAAAATAGCTCTCCTTTCTTGAATTTCCATTTTTCAGATAAAAAGATGTTTGAAATACAAAAAAATACAGCCTCGTCATCAATTAAAACGAAGCTGTATTTATAAACTTGCAGAAAAGATATGCTTATTTACCAATAAATTGTTGAGTCCAGTAATTACCATTTTCTACATAACCAACACCAATATGGGTAAATTTATTGCTTAAAATATTCGCACGATGCCCTTCACTATTCATCCATGCATTTACTACTTCTTCTGGGGTTCTTTGACCTTTGGCAATATTTTCTCCTGCTGCTTTATACGTTACACCAAATTGTTTCATCATATCAAATGGGCTTCCGTATGTTGGGCTTGTATGATCAAAATAATTATTTGCACTCATATCTTGTGACTTTGCTTTTGCAACTTTACTTAATTCATTATCTAAAGTAAGTGCTGGCAAGCCATTCTTCGCTCTTTCTTTATTCGTTAAATCTACTACTTGCTTTTCAAATGCGCTGACGGAAGAACTTGCATTAGCTGAATTATTTTTTGTAGATTCAGAAGTAGTATTTTGTTGTGTTGTTGTATTAGGTTTTGAATTTGATTGCTGTTGTACATTATTAGTTTCTTTTGGTTTTGCTGTTTCTTTCTGTGTTTCTTTTGGTTTTGCTGTTTCTTTTGGTTTCACTGTTTCCTTTTGTACTTCTTTTTGCATATCCTTTTGTTTAGTAACAGGATAAGATGCTTGTTGTTTATCCATTGATCCTATTAATTCATTCAAAACTTTATCTATATCTATATGATAATTAGAAGCTATATTATGAAAAATTTTATTTAGCTGTTCTTCTGAAAGATTGTGTGCTTGATAGATTGTTTTGGCTTCCTGTGGTTGAACAGTTGAAGCTTCCGCTTTATTTGCGAGTGGAGTAGCCATCAATAACGTTGAAGCTGCTGCCACTGAAAAAATTAAATTCTTCTTTTTCATTGTTTATTTCCTCCTTGGTTGTCCAAATCGAAATAGTCATAGATTTTGTTGTTTCGACTTACAACAACATCTTACCATACGTTTTTTTGTCATATTTCTGGATATTAAAACCAATAGAAGGAAATAGGAAGCATTTCTCATGGGTAAAAAAGGAATATATAATAGGTTAATAGCTATATCAACTAATTTTTTCTCTTTCTTTCTTGAAAGAGGATATGGATAAAAAAACCTTTTTTTCTATTTTTTTAAAGTATAACTATATTTTAGAGTAAATTACATACTTGACAGACTTTTTGGGACTGCCTTTAAATAACATTAAAGACAAACAGTTTACAAAAATTTAGTGTTTGTTACAAACACTCATAATTCATTCTCATTTCTTCTATATGCATAAAAAACGGTAAATTTGGAAACCTAATATGGATTAATATACCTTATAAAGAATGGAGTAATGATATGAACAAACCGTATTGCTGCCCCAATTGCAAAACAAATCGCAGTCGCTTTAATATTATTCAGCAAGTTCCTCAATCCGTTAAGGTCGATCCGCAAACTGGTCAGGTTTTAGAGGAATATTCATCTGAGAATTTATCCCCTTTCCATATGGGATATTCTGGTCCAGATTATCGAGTTCAATGCGCTGCTTGTGGTTTGGTTGAAGATGAAAAAACCTTTATTAAATTTGGAGAAATGAAAGGATAAGAAATAAATTTACTCAATTTATTATTTAAACAATAGTAAAAAACCCCAGCACTACAAGATTTAAAAGTGCTGGGAATTTCTTTTATAGGAACTATTCAAATGGATGAATCTTCAACCTTCACCTTCCATCCTTCTAATGGTGAAGTCCGAACTAATACTAGGTCTTTTTTTATATTTCTTGTTCTGGCATTTTTCATATATACATTACACTCAATGGCAAGAGTAACTTGTAGTGCTTTCTCATATACCTTTGGCTTAACTTCATTTAAACGATTTATCTTAATATTCTCTATCAAAGCTAGTTCTGAAGACCAATCTTGCTTCGTTGTAATGTATGATAAAATGGTTGCATCCTTTTCTTTTATCCCTGCGATAAAGGCTTTGACTGCATCGTTTGGATTCATTTGTTCTAAGTACTGTCTTAATTGACCTGCTGCTTTATAGACCATTAATTTATGAGAAAAATCCATCTTCTCTGTTTTATGTGTTGTGCTTCCTAAAAAATGCACACAAAAATGTCCAGGAAAGTTGTTTGCTAAGGCACCTGCTCCATGGGGCATGCCATGCATAGATGCTGCGAACCATTGATCATTTACCATAATGAGAATCGCTCTTCTTCTCCAACTCCATTTCCCTTCATAAATTTCTTTCATTATCTTTGTATCTTTTACAGTTAATGGCTGTACATCTGCATGTTGGCTGCCTGCTCTCCGTTGTACCTTAAACTGATTACCTGTTTCAATATCTAAAATCGTAAACTTGCTATATTTTGGAATCATCTCATTAATCACGTTCCATGATAATAATTGAATATCAAAACTAATCGGAGAATAAATATTTTCTTCGGCTCCCTTCACTAAAGGTACAGGAATTATAAGAATATAACAAAGAAAAAGTAACAGGAAATTTTTTTTGTTCACAATAAACCACCTTCAATATGATTTTTACTATTGAAAGTTTGCCCTATTTTCTTCTCTATACTCTAATTTATCTTCATTTGTTAAAATGTCATACCATTTATAATTGATCCAACGCTGCCTCTATCTTCTTCCAATCAACATTTTCTCCAATGAATACCATATTCAATGGCATTTTCATATCTTCTCTCATAAATAAAGGCATGCCGTATGAATACTGAAATAAGTCTGGATGTTTTGCTTGGTGAAATTGAACATATCCCTTTATGCGATAAATCGTATCAGGCAACGCTCTTAAGAAATCTTCAAATTGGTCTGCTCCAATGCTCTTTTGAAATGTATACACAAATGTACTTAAATGCAAGCTATGGATGGAGGTTTTTTCGATATCCTTATAGACATGGCTTGCCATTTGGAGTAATTTTTCAAAAGGAAATTTGGAAAAATTAGTCAGCACACTAAAAGCATGTGGATTAATCGATTGAAGCTCAAAACTAATTTTGGCTTTTTCAGCTTCAGTTAACTGATCTTCTTTATTAATAATTAATATACTTGCGTGCCTTGCTTGCTCAAGAATAAGTTGTTGAATTGGTGCATTTAACGCTGATCGCTCAAGCCACTGTCTTCCATCTATAACTGTTATGATTCCTTTAAACCGTAGACGATTGGCAAAAAGAGGAGAAAGAATCCCATCTATCGTTTCAACAGGATGTGCAGCCCCTGTTGTTTCAAAATAAATAACATCTGGTTTTTCTTCCACTAATAAAGTTTGTATTTGCGCTTCCACTTCATCTTGGATTGTGCAGCATACACACCCACCAAGTAACTCTTTTAATGGAATATCACCATCTATTTCGTTGGAGTCTATGGAAATCCTGCCTAATTCATTCATTAAGACAGCCACTTTTCTACCAAGCTCTTGTTCCTTTTTTAATATTTCTTTTAATAATGTTGTTTTTCCACTGCCTAAAAATCCAGAAAGGACGTATATATCTGTTTGTTTCATCTTATATCTTCCTTTATTTATATTAATTTTTGCGAAAAGAATCATGCATACTTTCACTACTTGTCATACAATGGCTTACTTTTAAAAGCAACCTAAGAAAAAGAGGATGACAATTGTCTGTCACCCTTTTTCATGAAAGTCTTATTTTTTCATTTCATCTTTTAATACTTCTATTGCTTTTTTCATTTGTGTATCTGATTTTTGAAGTTTTTCCCGGAGTTTATTCATTAATTCTGTTGTTGTTTTTCCAGTAATAATTCCATCTTCTTTTAATTTTTCTTTCTTTTGAAATTCTTTTACAGTCGTTTCCGTACTATCATCAAAATAGCCATTTGTATTGTCTACATCATATCCTAATGCTTTCAACATTTCTTGCGCCGTTTTAACTTCTTCTGAATTACTGCCTTTTTTCAATTTGCTTTCTGGATTAATCATTGTTAGGCTTGCATAACTTGGAAGTTCTACTTTATAGGTTGGCTCAATCCCTTTTTCATGAATCCAGCTACCGTTTGGTGTCAGCCACTTATCGACCGTAAATTTAATATTACTTCCATCTGTGAAACTTTTTGCTTGTTGAACAGTTCCTTTTCCAAACGACTTAACGCCAACAAGCGGAACATTGGCAGATTGATTAACAGCACCAGCTAATATTTCTGAGGCACTTGCACTTCCACCATCAATTAACACAACAAGTGGAATGTCCATATTGCTGCTATTTTGCGAAGTAACTTTTTCTACGGTTCCATCTTTATGTTCGATTTGATAAATAATTTCCCCATCTGGAACAAATAGACCAGCAATTTTCTTGACTTCTTCTAGTAACCCACCTGGATTATGACGTAAATCAAGAACTATGCCTTTCATACCATCTTCTTGATATTTATTTAAGATATCAACTAATTCCGTTGCTGTATGCTCCGAGAAGCTAGTTATTTGGATTTTGGCAATTTTGTCTTTACCCATTTCTCCATAAACAGTCTCAATCGGGATCGTATCTCTTGTAATCGTCATTTTTAACGGTTCACTTGCACCAGAACGTTCTATTTCTAATTCAACATTTGTTCCCTTTTCACCGCGAATTAAAAGAACAGCTTCTGAAGAACTCATTCCTTGTAATGACTTACCGTCTACTGTCAGAATTTTATCATTCGGTTTTATGCCTGCCTTTTCAGCTGGTGATCCTTTTATTGGCGATACTACTACAATGCTATCATTTAACTGCTGAATTTCTGCTCCAATGCCTTCAAAGGAGGAGGAAATACTTTGTTGAAAGTTTCCAGCCTCTTCTTCATTCATATAATCAGAATAAGGGTCATCAAGTGCTGTAAACATACCGTCAATAGCACCATTCACTAAATCCACTGAATTTAAATCTTTGTAATAGTTATCCATTAATGTATCATACGCTGTATAAAGTTTATTGAATTCTTCCCTCTGATTATTTACCTTAACTGCAGGTTCATCACCAAAAGAAAAGGCAATTGTTGTAATCCCAGCAGCGGCAATAACTACTACAAATAAAAGCATGACAAAATAAAACTTCTTAATTTTTATATACCCTTGCTCACTTTCTTGTTCTATTTCTTTTTCTGTATTATTGTTACCATTATCCAAATGCTTCACCACTTTCGTTTCCAAGAGAGTTTTACACTATGTATGGAAATAGAATACCATGTTTATTTTTACTTAATCAAATGTAAGGGAACTTATTCTATTAATAGGGAATAGAAAAGGAATGATTAATGAGATATTCCTTTTCTGCACCCTAGCTTATATTTTTCGTACAACCTTAAAATATTCTTCTAAAGTCCAGTCATTTTCATAAATATCTTTTGCAGATTTTTTACCTACATATCGGAAATGCCACGGTTCAAATTTATATTGCGTGATTTTCTCCTTCCCTTTTGGATAACGAAGAATAAATCCATATAAATGAGCATTTTCCTTTAACCATTTTCCCTCTTTTGTTTCACCGAATCCCTCTGTTAATAAGAAGTCGGCACTCTCACTTGATATATCCATAGCAAGCCCTGTTTGATGCTCGCTATTTCCAGGGTATGCAACGGCTTGTACTGCTTTCTCTTCTCCTACCCGGCTAACCTCTGCATCATAAACCTCGGTTTGACGATTATAAGAACGATATCCAGAAACTGCATAAAGTGTAATGCCACTTTTCTTCGCACCGTTAAACATGTCCTCCAATGCCTTTGCCGCTTCTTTTCTCATATAACTTTTTTCAATATCTTGATTACCGAATGAAAATTCAACTTTAGGTCTCACTAAATCCTCTGGAGCATATCCATCTGGTAAGCCAAATTCTTTATTGACGAGCGAAACAATATTTGTCGGGTTTTGAATGACCTTTCTACCATCTACTTCTTTTATGTCATTAAAAAAAACAGACTCTAGTGTCCAAGGTTTTTTTTCTTCTTCTGATACTTTCTCTGGAGCTTGTTGTTCCTCATCCTTGACCTGATCTTCTTTGTTAACTGGTTGTTCCACTTCTTGCTCCTTTTCATTTTTATCCCAAAAAGAAACTTTATCTTGTATTGATTTTAAATCTACTTTTTCACACCCCGTTAACATTGCAATCGCTAATGCTAAAGAAGAGATGGCTACTGATTTCTTCATTTATGTCACCTTACATATCATTAAATTTTCTAACTACTGGATTTTATAAAGGTATGCAAAAAGCATACCTTTTTCTATTATTAATTATTTTATTGCTGCTTCTAATGCCACTTCAATCATTTCATTAAATGTGGTTTGTCTTTCATGTGCTGTTGTTTCTTCACCAGTTAAAATATGATCACTTACCGTTAAAACAGAAAGTGCTTTACGATTAAATTTAGCAGCTATCGTGTAAAGTGCAGCTGTCTCCATTTCTATTGCTAAGATTTGATATTTCGCCCATTTTTCCAGCTCGGAATTGTCGTTATAAAACATATCTGCGGTAAAGACATTTCCTACCTTTAAAGATAGTCCTTTGTCCAATCCACTATCATACGCTTTCTTAAGCAAATCAAAGTCTGCAGTTGGCGCGTAATCTACTCCCCCAAATGTTAAGCGATTCATTTGAGAATCGGTTGAAGCACTCATTGCAAGAATGACGTCTCTTACTTTTACATCTTTTTGGATAGCGCCACATGTACCAACACGAATTAGGTTTTGGACATTGTAGCTGCTAATTAATTCATTAATATAGATAGAAATAGATGGAACACCCATCCCTGTACCTTGTACGCTAATTCTTTTTCCTTTATATGTCCCTGTATAGCCAAACATATTACGAACTTCATTATAGCACACTGCATCTTCTAAGAAATTTTCAGCAATATATTTTGCTCTTAAAGGATCCCCTGGAAGTAAGACTGTTTCTGCAATTTCCTGTTCTTTTGCACCAATATGTACACTCATTTTTATTTCCTCCAATTGACACTCATTTCATTGTTTCTATCCAAATATTACATGCTTATGAAAACTTCACTATTTGTACTATATCATATTCTAATATGCTGTAAAACATATTTAATTTTAGCATAACAATTTTTCATAAGGTTATACTAAAATTAGTTTTCCTACACTAAGTGAGGCAAAACTATTTTCATCCTATTTTATAGGAAAATAAAGTATTCTTTCAGGAGGGGGATTATAATGGGCAAAAAACATCGAAATAGGATTAATTCTCCAAAGAAAAATAATCATATACCAAAAGAGGCTATTATTGCTGAACAGGAAGCGCATGGAAAAGAATACTCTGCAACCGGTCGCAAACGATAATATGACATTTCAAGCTTTCAGAGTATTATAAAATTATGTATAAAAAAATGGTGAGATTTCCTCACCATTTTTATTATCTTTATTCATCAATTTCTTCGTCAATAATGCATTTGTCTAATAAATATTCGAATGTAATGTCAGCCAATTCTTCAATTTCACCTTCACTAGGAACGAATCCCCTTTTTAATAGCTCACGAAAGAAAAACTCTGCTATTTCCTCAGTATCAATAATTACGTCGATTTCTTTCATGCTTATCGCCCCCTTTTTTAAAGAATATATGTGACATTAAGAAAAAAATGCTTTCACAATAAAATTATCTGACAAAACAGTCTTTTTTTCAAGAAATATTATCTTTAGTCTATAGAAAATTAATTGGAAAAGTAGACATGTTCAGCAGCAGGTCCACATATAGTTTAAATAAAAAAGGGAGGCATCGAAAAATGAATAAAATCCAATACCTATTCGAAGAAATAAAAATAGATTTAAATGAAGAAAACAGTGAAATCCTCACTATCTTTCATTCCCTTTTACAAAAGCTTTTTGCCCTTCTAGTCATTAACAGCATACCGATGTTTATCTATCTATTATTCTAGATTTTCGTTTCATTGTCTTTATCAGATCTACTGCTGACCAACTTGAGTTTTCGAAGAGTTAACTTCATAACCTGTTCATATTCGATATCTTTGAATAAAGAATATAAAATACTGTAATCATTATAGATATCTAGCAATCCGTCAATGAGCTCTTTCTTCTCCTTACTTCTTTCTAATAATTCTTTTTCTGTCTGCTGGAAAGAGCTATTTGACTTTTTTAACTCAATGGATTTTTGTTTTTTATCCAATATATAGAGTAGTCCTAATTTTTGTATAAATGAATCCGCGCTATCTGCATCTGCTACCAAGGTTAATTCATCTTCCCCTGCTTCTAGCCATTCTCCATCACTTACTCTAGAAAGCTCATAAATTACATCTTCCCATGCATCATTTTTATATCTCCAAATTTCTGTTCGAAAACCCATTATTTTAAAAAGATTGGATCCATATCCTTTCACTTTTACTAAATCACCAATAAAGAAACGATACTCAATATCAATTTTCTCTGAATCCATAATTTCACCATCATACTCAGAAAGCATTTGCAAACTGGATTCCAAATATAAACCTTCACTTTTATTTACTTCATATACATGCATATGATCCAAATATTTTACGTCCGTGATTTTTCCTACTGTTCCGTATATCGTGATCACAACAGTATCACCAATTTTGAATTTAGGTTTTTTTCGATTCGCCATAATAACAAATCCTCTCTAAACAAGATTGTGTGGCATTGCCTATTTATGCGGTTTTCCCCCACACTCTTGAGTAGAATATTTGATCTATGAAGATGGGGGATATTAAAGGAATATAATCCTATCTTCAGTTACCATGTAATTTCCATCCTTTTTCGTCTATACTTTCACTTATTTGGTACTACTATCATATGCAATAAATCACTATTCGCGCATAAAAATTCTTTGTCTTCTGAATTGTGTTATTTATCCAACATTTCTTAAACGGTTTATTCATTATATGTATATATGTTAATAGGAAGAATACTTTCCAATGTTTAAGTACGGGCTGCAGCTCTTCCTTTTTTCTTAATATTTTAAGGAATAATTAACCTTTTAGGTTGGCCACAATCTGAGAATAAAAAAACATCCAAACAAATTATCGTTGGATGTTATCAATAGCTATAATTCTTCTTTTCTTCTTGAAATAAATATTTCTCCCATGCCTCATCAAATATACGCATGCTTGGAAGATAATGACCATTTAATTCTAGATAATCGCTTATTTCATCATAATCAAAACTATTTTTGGGGAAATCATGATCAAGATAAGCTTCATTCGCAAATTCGCTAATTTGATCATTTGGTTCGGGATGTCTAAACTTCATAAGAAAATGATAAAAGGATTTAGTCATGATCTCACCTTCCTTGATCGATAGATATAACGTATACTATACATAATTGAAAATAATGGTGCAAGTGATTTAGCTGAATTTAAACTCATTCTATAGCAATTAGCAGGAGAGCCTAAATTACTAATCTTTCTAAATACAATAAAATTACTGGTTACCTTGTACTTCTGGAGGGTAATTTAATGAACAGAGTTGATATTCGTTAATTAATAAGGAGGGTAATAAAAAAGCAAAATGAAAAAGGGTTTGAAATATTTTATTTACTCTCTCATTTTTATTGTCATAATCAGCATGACATATGTATTGGTTCATTCTGAACAACCGAAAAGAAATGTCTACGATAAAATTATTGATGGAAAACAAGTGAACTATTTAATTGTTGGCGATAGTATTGGCAGGAGTTCAGGCGCAAGCAACAACCATCGAAAATGGTTTCACCTTGTGGAAAGGAGCTTAACAAAAAAATATGGAGGCTCATTTAAGAAACAGTTAGTAGTTCAAAGCGGAGCCACTGCATTTGAGGGATTATATAAATTGAAAAATAGTTTATCTAATAATATTGATTTAGTATTTATTGTATTTGGAGAAAATGATCGAAAATATATGGATGATAAGCAATTTTATTTTTTTTATCAATCTTTATTAGAAGAGGTTGTGTACCGTTATCCGGATGCAGAATTAATAACAATCACAGAAAGCAGTCTGGATAATGAGGATTTTGTGAACGTTATAAAAAAATTATCTAAAAATTTTTATGCAACAAATATTGATATGAGACTTCCTTTTCGAGAATCTAGATTATCGCCTGAGCGATTAACAAATGATCTTGTACATCCAAATGACTATGGGTATTATCTATATGCTCAAGAAATCGTTGATACGCTGCAAAAAGCAATTCACGACAAAAAAACAGTACTAACTTCTACTATACCTGTTAATGAGGTATCTAGTTTGGAGATGAAAACCAGTTATCCTATTGAATCAATCGATCCTTCTTTTCGAAAGAAAGATGGTTATTATACATCCAGTAAGATTGGCGCTAATATTGAATATCATTTTACTGGTCCTTTTTTAGGGGTAAACGTAATCAGAAGCGAAAAAGGCGGAATGATGGATGTTTTTATAGACAATAACTATGTAACTACTATTTCCACATGGTGGCCATTTAAAAAAGAAAGATCACTTTATGTCACGAGCGGTCTAAAAGATACGGACCATAAAGTTACTTTTCAAATTTCTGCACATAAATCAAGATATAATATAACCGATCAACATTTGATCCAAATATCTTCTATTATCACTAATTAGCAAAAAATTACTTCCTTGAAGAAAAGGGGATGCCTTGATAGGTATCCCCTTTTCTTTTATTGAGACATAAGTATTTCAACCCGATATACCCCCGAACAATTATGCGTACATATTAGAAAATATTCGTATAATTGTTTGGGGGTTTTTATTTATTTTAAGAAAAAAGGTTTGTGGTAATCACCCGCAGACTGAATACACTTCGCTTTCCATGGGGCGAGCGCCAAGCCTCCTCGTTCCTGCGGGGTCTTGGACTTTCTCGCAGCTCCCATAGGAGTCTACGTGTATTCAGTCTGCTCTGTTTTTTCCTACTAATTTTAGTTTGCTTAAAAACTAAATAAGCTTTAAAAAAGGAGTGAAATGGAACGGAGGATACTCGACTCCTGCGGGAAGCAGAGCAAAGCCTAAGACCCCACAGGCTTTAACCGAGGAGACTTAGGTTGCTCCCCGGCGCATCGTGTGTCTGTAGTGTAATGGAACGAATTGGTTTCACCACTGAATTAGAGATTGTTCGTCTTTATCCAATATATATTTTGTTTTGTCCCATCCCCTTTTCTTTTATTATCTAAATAAAGTTAAATATTTACCATATCCTTTTTCTTCTAATTCCTCTTTTGGAATAAATTTCATTGCTGCTGAATTCATGCAGTAGCGTAAGCCTGTAGGTTGCGGACCATCATTAAATACATGGCCTAGATGAGAATCAGCTTCTTTACTTCTCACTTCGGTACGTATCATTCCATGACTTGTGTCTTTCTTTTCTGTTAATTCTTCTTCATCAATTGGTTTTGTAAAACTTGGCCACCCACAGCCGGCATCATATTTATCAAGTGAACTGAATAATGGTTTTCCTGAAACAATATCTACATAAATCCCATCACCGAATTCATCCCAATATTCATTACGGAATGGTGGTTCGGTTCCATTGTTTTGAGTAACTTCATATTGTATGGGCGTTAATTTTTCTTTTAGTTTGTCTTTTTCCATTACTGATCGCTCCAATTCTCGTCAATATATGCTGCACGTCCTGAACCAATATGATAACGATTATAATGTTCAGGATTCTTTCTGTAATAATCCTGATGATAATCCTCAGCAGGATAAAAAGTTGATGCTGGAAGAATTTTAGTCACAATCGGTTTACTAAATCTCCCACTTGCTTCTAATTGTTGTTTAGATTTTTCAGCTGCTTGCTTTTGATCCTCACTATGGTAAAAGATTGCTGTTTGATAGGATTGCCCGCGATCATAGAATTGACCGCCTGCATCAGTTGGATCAATTTGCTGCCAATAAATACTAAGCAATTTTTCATACGAAAAAACATGTGGATCATATGTAATTTGGACTGCTTCATAATGTCCCGTCGTTTCTGAACAAACTTCTTTGTAGGTTGGATTCTCTTTATGTCCCCCTGTATACCCAGAAACTACTTTGATAATACCTGGCTCCTGATCAAAAGGCTTAACCATACACCAGAAACATCCTCCTGCAAATGTTGCTACTTTTACATTTTCATCCACTTATATACCCCCCTGAATAACTTTCTCTCACTTATATTCCCACATCATCATGATTTCACACTATTAGCTTAATGTTTATAAGAGAAATATGCAAAAATTAAGTCTCTAAAAGGAACGTAAATCCCCTGATTCATAAGACCAAGGGATTTACAATAAAAAAGTAATCAAGTAATAATTACTTTATCTTAAATTGGTTATTCCTTTTTTTCCATATTTTCTTTTGATCTGATTGCGCTTTTTTATCTTGTCGTCTTTCAAGAAAAGCTAGTTCCCTTAACAGCTTTTTGTAGCTGCGTAATCGTTCTTCTTCGATTTTCCCATTTTCAATAGCAAGCTTTACTGCGCAGCCTATTTCCTTTTCATGCTGGCAATCTCGAAATTTACAATACGCTGCATACGCTTCTATTTCAGAAAAACTATTAGCAATACCTTCCTCACTATTCCATAATTGCAATTCCCTCATTCCAGGAGTATCAATTAATACTGCCCTATTCGGCAACAAGACCATCTCTCGGTTTGTTGTCGTATGCCGTCCCTTTGCATCTGTCTCTCTAATTCCTTGGACTTCCTGTTTATTGAATCCACATAGATAATTTGTCAAAGTAGATTTCCCGACACCGGATGAACCTAATAAAGCGACTGTCTTTCCTGGAGAAAGGAATGTTTTCAACGTTTCTAATCCAATATTATTCACAATACTCACTGCTATAATAGGAACGCCAAAAGCTACTGATTCTACTAAAGTAACTTTTTCATTAATATCATCTGCTAAATCTGCTTTCGTTAAAACAACGACCGGACTTGCTCCACTTTCCCATGTTAAAGTTAAATAGCGCTCTATTCTTCTTATATTTAAATCTTCATTCAATGAATTAACTAAGAAAATAGTATCAACATTGGCTGCTACTATTTGTTCTTCGGTACTATTACCTGCTATTTTTCTAGAAAATTTGCTTACTCGAGGCAATATGTTTGTAATGGTTCCTTTTTCTTCAGGAATTCTCGGCGAAACAATTACCCAATCGCCTACTGCAGGTAATTCTTCTCTTGATTTTGCTACGTATGCTAATTTTCCGGAAACTTCACATAACAGCTCACCATATTCGGTCCATACTCGATACATTCTTTTGTGTTCTAAAGAAATTCTGCCGATTATTTGATTTTCCTTTGCAACCATCTCAAATGCTTCTTTAATATTTTCGTTCAAACCAATCTGGGTTAATTCCATGTATTGACCTCCAAATATTTGTAAAATAAAAAAACATGGTGCATACAGCCCATGTTTTCCCTACAAACATTTAGAAGTCCCTACATAAGAATGTATCATCTATCTATTCATGACAAATCTCATCTATTGAGGTAACCGTTTGGGCTGTATGCTATATGAATAATTGATATAAAAAATGTAATTTTGCTCATAAAACATCAGCCCCTTTCATTTATTAATTTTATTATATAAATATTCAAATAAATTGTAAAGCCTATTTTATTAGGCACTCTCCCTAATCTTTAGCATATTCTATTTTCAAAAGACTCTTTTCTATATCTGTCAGACTGCGTTTACTTTTAAATCATAATGAAAAATAGGATAAATATGAACACGAGGAGGAAGTTCGATGACAAGAGATCATTTTCACTCCATACAGGAAGCCGGAATGTATAACGTATTAAGTGATTACTATAAATATACGAATCCTGAATTACATGTATATTATTATCATAAGCATCTTCAAAGCTTAAACCATGCTTTAAAGAAGGAAAGTAAGTCTGCTATTGTTTCGGATATCCAGAGGCAAAATGAGTATGGAAAAGTCAGATTCTTACAAGCTACTAATAACTTGCCAACTGTTGATATTTACATGAATGGTAAATGTCTGTTAAAAGAAGTATCGTTTAAAACGATGAGTAATGAATTAACATTACCTACTGGAAAATATCAACTGGATATATATGAAACTGGGAAGCAGATTGATCCATTATCTAGTCAAATATTGAAGATAGATAGTAATGTATATCATACTTTTGCTTTTGCCGGCAATGAAAGAAACCTAACAATACAGTTATTTCCTGAATTTCCAATTGTACCAGCAAACGAAACAAAACTACGGATCATTCAACTGGCAGAAAACCTGCCAACCATTGATATCGCCGTTCAAAAAGGAGATATCGTATTTCCATCTATACCTTATAAAGGTGCAAGTTCCTATTTAGGGTTGTTTCCAATGACTGTCTATTTAGAGGCAAGAAATGCAGAAACAAAGGAAGTACTAAAGAAATTTCCTGCTCTCCAATTAGAAGCCGATAAAACATATAGTGGATTTATTGTCGAAGGAACTGATGAAAAAACTTGTGAATTATTAATTTTCTCCTGTTAACATAAAAAGGCTATTCTTAAATCTCCCACCAATAATCATTTATCATCTTGGACAGGAGATTTTTTAGAAATAGCCTTACAAATATTACTTATTCAGTTGGCAGCAATAAATTAAATTGAATGATATTTTTCTCTAAATCAAATGTTTTCGCCTCTACTAACATTCCGTTTTTCAAGTCCATCTTAGTTAAATGAACATATATTTCTTCTTCATTTGGCTGAATATCAACCCAATCTGGAAAATTATATTGATTTTCAATAAAATTCATTACATAAGATACGGGTAACGGCAGATGACCAATACTTATTTCTTTCTGTTTTAATAATAAATCCCCATTTTCTAATGCTATTGGTTCAAATGTTAATTTCATTTGAATATCTGTATGAAAAATTGGCATCGTTCCATATAGCTCTACTTGATCCGCTATATTTATTTCATAATGAATCGGACCATTAAGCCCTTCTTTTTCTAGAAAATGATTAATTAACTTCGTCAAATCCTCTCGATTTGTCGTAACAGCAAATGGAACTTCTTCTCCTTGCTGCTTTATTATCGGTGTCTTCTCCACTGGTTTAAATATCATTATCGCTATATATATGATTCCCAGTACAAGAGCACCTGCTAATGTTAAAAATGCTAGTTTCCACTTATTCTTAAACAACCTTTTCTCCTCAATTCTCCGTCTGCAAATTCTCTAGTATATCAGCTAGTGGTGCTGTTAACATCTTTTCGTAGATGGCTTCAGCAATAAGCTGATACCCCTTGTCATTAGGATGAAAATAATCTTCATACAGTAAATCTGACGTTGGATTTTCAAAAATATTCTCGATACTAACGAAATATGTATGCTTATATTTTGCTAATACCCCTTCACTCGTGCTATTCCAATCGGCCACAATTTGATTCATTTCTTTGATATCAGAAAACATCTTGATAAATGGGTTATAGACCCCAACTAATATTACGACAGCTTTAGGATTGTATTCTCGTATACTAGCCAAAACATTATTGAGATTTTCTTCATACTCGCTTAATTGTGCCAAAAATGAATCCATTTGCAAATTGGTAATATTATTCCGGACGACTTTCATAATATCATTTCCGCCAATCGTAATAATAACACCGTCTGCTTTTTTAATTGACTCACTAACTTCCTCTGTTTTAATTCTTTTTAATAACTGATCAGACCTGTTGCCTCTTACCCCATAATTCAAAAAATCCGCCTTATTTACTCCTTTGGTTTCTTCAAGTAAAGTTTGCAGATATGGAACATATCCCCCTTTTCCAGTGCTGTCACCAACACCTTGTGTAAGAGAATCTCCAACAGATACTATTGATAAATCTTTTGGTAAAAAGCTGACTGGTATATCCTTTTTATTCATAACTACCATATCTTTTTCTGTATTATAGAGTGTCTGATTGGAGCAGGAAACAAGCATTAAAAGAGAAAATAATAAAACAAGAAAGGTAAATGGTTTTTTCATCTTTTCACCTACCTTCATTTTTTATAGTATAGCATATTGAAGAGAATTCGAAATGAATTTATGCACTTATTTTTTTCCAATAAGCTCCCAATATGCATCCTAATCACTGCGAAAAAAATTCTCCCATTAAAAACTTTTTCTTTTATGAAACTCTATATTCCATCTATATATAAGAAGAATTACTTTTTTACTCACTAAGATAGAGAGGGATGAAAATTCTAAATAACGTGCCCCTACCTTTTTCACTTTGTACTTCAATATACCCTTTCATCTGCTCAACCATCTGATAACAAACCATTAAACCCATCCCAGTACCCTTTTCTTTTAACGAATAAAACGCAGTACCTAATCGGTTTATCTCTTCTTCTGTCATTCCAATTCCAGTATCCTCTATTTCAAATACCCCATATTCCTTTGCTGGATAAAGGTTAATGGTTATCGTTCCTCCATTTTTCATTGCCTCAATTGCATTTTTTAAAATATTTATAAGTACTTGCTTTAATTCATTATTATTAGCTTCTATGTATACTTGTTGAATATTCTTTTTAAAGTGGATACCTTTACTCATCATTGCATAAGAGTGCATTAAGTCAATAACTTTGTTTGCCAAGTCTCTTCCATTAACCTTTTGTGATTGTTCCACATCAGGCTTTGCTAAAGACAAATAATCATTAATAATTGTTTCTGCGCGATTCATTTCCTCAATCATTAATTTAATATATGTTCTTTCTTCTTCACTCATATGTTCTTTTGCATAAAAAATTTGCAAAAAGCCTTTGACGACAGTCATCGGATTTCTTATTTCATGAGCAACGGATGCAGCAAGCTGACCAACTGCATTCATTTTCTCCGCTTTTTGTAATTCTTTATTAATTTTCAAAAAATCTACAATATTATCCATTTGCCTAAGTGCTTCTTCCATTGTAGTGAGTTGAAAATCCTTTGATATTGTTCCAAGCTCTTTAGCAGTATTGGTTAAACGATAAAAAAGAGACGCAAGATTATCAACAACTTCATTATAATTTTTCATCAGCCCTTGTAATTCTTTGTTATCATTTATATCCATCTTAACATCAAAATTCCCACCACTTATTTCATTCAAACCTACCATCATTTTGTTAATAGGGTGAAGGATTTTATTTAACCATTTTCTTATATAAATAAAAAGGAAGATAAAACTAATTAAAAGGAAGAATATCGTTTGAAGTGCGAGTTCTTTCAGAAAATAAAACTGGTCATTGAGCTTCCTTTCCATCCCGACAACGCCCATCAATTGTCCTTTTTTATCATTAATAGGAATGAAAGAGCTCATATAATGGTCTTTATTAAGTTTGTATATGTTACTGTGCTGAATTTCATGCATGGTAATTGTTCTCTTATATGTTGGCATTATTTTATCTGCTATAGTATCAACATAATGAATTCCTATTTTTTGATTTTGTTGAGAGATGACAGCTATATGATTTTGCTTCTCATTTTCTGCTAACACCGATATATACATGAGTTTCTTTATTTCGGAATTATTTTTATTAAAATCTGAAGAGTTGATCATATTTTGTAGTAGCTGCTTTGAATCAGTCCTTTTCGCTTCCCGCATTTGCAAGGAAGCATTATTACTTAATAGAGTTAGGATTTCTTCCCCATCCTTTTCAAAATTTGTCTTCCACTCTTTATACTGGCAATAAAAAACGAATGTTACAAAAAGCATGAGAAGAAAAAAAGGCAGAAAAAAAGAAATAACTTGATATTTATTCACAAACGGAATAGTATAAAATTTTTTTATCATACTGGCCACCTATTTCTTATATTCCTTAGTCTACAAGAGACATACGATATTTGAATTACTTCTTCTAATTACAATTGAATTATATATCGTTATTTATTTATGTTCGTAATCTTAATTTATATGTTGATTCGACAATTTCGCTTAAAATCCCTTTAATTACCCCATTTTTTATTTAATTCACTAATTTTAAAAATGAAGGGTCATGATAGGTCTTTCTCCTAACGAATAAAAGAAGTCTACTTTTACCCTCAAAAAATATAAGCAGATCAGATACAAGTAATTGGACAGAAAAAAGCCAAACAATCACAGGAAATTTCGTATGACCGCTTGGCTTTTATTCTTTTTAAATTGTTGTTAAAAAAGGTGTAATAAACACTACATTCTATTTTATGGAGCAGCAATCTGCCTTTTACTGAATCCTACAAACAATAAAAGAAGGATTATTCCATATAATAACTAAACCCGATTGCTCCTGGTCCGGTATGTGTGGAAATGATAGGAGTTGTATAGTCAATATCAACTCTATTAAAACCAGTAGCCTTTTCTATTGCCTCTTTTAATTTAAGCGCAACATCTAGGCTTCCTGCGTGTGTAATCCCTACCCCTTTGATTTTTTTTCCGATGCTGTCTTCCGTAAAGGCACTAGCTAAAAACTTCACTGCTTGTGAACGACTTCGTACTTTTGCCACAGGTGTATATACACCTTCCTCTAGAGTTGCAATGGGTTTAATATTTAATAAAGAGCCGAGAAAAGCTTTCCCTTTTCCAATTCTTCCGCCCTTCATTAAATTCTCTAATGTATCTACTACAACAAAAAGTTTCGTATGTTTTTTTACATGATTTAATCTTTGCAAAATTTCAGCTGCATTATGCCCATTTTTCACCATTTCTGCTGCTTCTAATACTTGAAAAGATAAACCTTTAGAAATAAATTCCGAGTCTACAACAAAGACCGTTCCCTTTGTTAATTGGCTGGCACTTTTAGCTGATTCTACTGTCCCACTCATTCCACCCGTCATATGAATAGATATAATATCATATCCTTCGTCTGCAAGTTCATCATATTTTTCCACAAAAGTGCCAACAGATGGCTGAGAGGTTTTTGGTAACTCATCTGCTTCTATCATCTTATCAATAAATTCCGCAGGTGATATATCTACTCGATCCAAGTATGATTTATTATCAATATAAATAGATAAAGATACTACCTCAATTTCATATTCTTCTAAAATTTCTTGCGATAAATCTACCGTTGAATCTGTTACAATTTTGATTTTTCTCATTTCACACTTCCTATTAATCATTTCATTTTTCAATTAAGCGCTTACTTTATTATACATTTATTTTTATTATTTTCCTATGCTACTGTGTATTTTATTTTATTGAGCATATATTACCCACTATACCACAAATTAAGCATTTCGTAACCTGTGAATTGAATCACAATCCATGGCGAATTAACTGACTACAAAGACTTTATAAACAATAATAATGATACATGATCAAAAAACCATGCGCATAATAACCACGCATGGTCCTATTAAATAGATATTATACTAGTAAATGGAATAAGTTAGAATCTCTATTCACTTCCGTATACGGAAATCCCTTTTTATCCATTCTTTCAATTAATTCTCTGTAATCATCCCTATTTTTCAGTTCTAAACCGACAAGTGCAGGTCCACTTTCCTTATTATTCTTTTTAACATATTCAAATCGGACAATATCGTCATCAGGTCCCAAAACATCATCTAAAAACTCTCTTAGAGCACCAGCCCTTTGCGGAAAATTAACAATAAAGTGATATAATAATCCTTCATATAATAAAGAGCGTTCTTTAATATCCTGCATGCGATCAATGTCATTATTACCACCGCTAATGACAACCACAACATTTTTGCCTTTTATTTTTTCCTTATACAAGTCTAGAGCAGCAACTGGGAGAGCTCCAGCCGGTTCGGCGACAATGGCATGCTCATTATATAAAGACAAAATAGAGGTACATACTTTGCCTTCAGGTACTAATACGATATCATCTACATAATCTCTGCAAATTTCAAAATTCTTTTGTCCAACACTTTTGACTGCTGCTCCATCTACGAATTTATCAATTTTGTTCAATGTTACTACTTTATTTCTAATCAAGGCTTCCTTCATCGAAGGGGCACCAGCTGGTTCAACACCAATCATTTTCGTTGCTGGAGAAACGCTTTTCATGTATGTACTTAACCCTGCCATTAAACCACCGCCTCCGATACTTGCAAACACAAAATCAATCGGGACGTCAATATCATTCATCATTTCTATTGCCATTGTGCCTTGTCCGGCAATAACATTTTCATCATTAAATGGATGGATAAATGCTCTTTCTTCCGCTTCTGCACAGGCAACTGCTTCAACATATGAATCATCGAACGTATCACCTGTTAAAACAATTTCTACATTTTCTTTGCCAAACATTTTAACTTGTGTAACCTTTTGCTTTGGTGTTGTTGCAGGCATGAATATTTTCCCATGCACATTTAAATAACGACAAGAGTAGGCTACACCTTGCGCATGATTTCCTGCACTTGCACAAACTACTCCATTTTTCATTTTCTCTTTTTCCAGCATCTTCATGGAATAAAAAGCACCCCTTAGTTTAAAGGAACGCACATGCTGTAAATCTTCCCTTTTTAAATAAATGTTGCAATCATATTTTTCGGATAACCGATAATTTTTTTGTAAGGGAGTATGGGCTACTATGTCTTTAATACCTTGGTATGCAATAATAATATCCTCTAATTGCACCCATTTTTTCATTACATTTTGTTCCATTTCCACACCCTCATTTCTAACAATTTTAATTTGTACATTATACCATGAATTATTCTTTTATCACTAACAAAATTTTAAATTTTCTTTTTTTTTAAACATTTTTGATTGCGTAAAATTATTGACTACGGCATATTCGGCAATTGTTTGTTTTTATGAAAGAAATCCATTACAATTAAGGGATAAGGAGTGAATAAAGTTATGAATTTTTCGATTAAAGATTTCTCATTAAAAGAAGAGATTGCAAATAGTATTACCCATGGGATTGGCTTTCTGTTAAGTATACCGGCGCTAGTGATGCTGATCATTAATGCAGTTGAAACAGATAATCCCTGGAGAATCGTCAGTTTTTCTATTTTTGGAGCAACTATGATTATCCTATATTTATGCTCCACCCTTTTGCATAGCATTACCCATGAAAAAGTGAAAGATTTTTTCGAGATCCTCGATCATTCTTCAATCTATCTTTTAATCGCAGGTACCTATACTCCTTTTGTTTTAGTTGCTATCCGTGGCGGGTTAGGCTGGACACTATTTGGAATCGTATGGGCATTAGCCATTATTGGTATTGTCTTTAAATGTTATTATGTAAAAAAATATATTGTTACTTCAACCATCTTGTATGTTATTATGGGCTGGCTGATTGTGATGGCAATCGTCCCGTTATATCATGCCATCGGCACCACTGGCTTTATGCTTCTCGTAGGGGGCGGCCTTTTATATACTATTGGAAGCATCTTCTACGTTATGCAAAAGATTCCCTATTTCCATGCTATTTGGCACCTATTCGTATTAGCAGGGAGTGCCTTAATGTATTTTTGTGTGTATCTTTATGTATAGCCGCAAGTTTTAACAATCCTTGATGTTCCGTTATAAAAAAGATGAAGAAGTAATCAAATCTCTGTTTGTCTACAGTCTGACCTATCATATCAATATGATAGGTTTTTTATTTTCTTCAAAAAATGCTATAGAAAAAATGGCAGGTCTAATCACCTGCCATTTTTAATTTGAAGATAAAAACTGTTTATGGAGCAAGGATGCCTAACCATGCAAAGATAATTGAAACAATGATAATTCCCATTAACAGCCAAGTTGTCTTTATTTTTTTACCAAGCAACCAGTAAATTAAGAAGGTAACACCAATGGGTAAGAGACTAGGCATGATTCCATCTAAGATATCTTGTACTTTCGTCACTGCATCACCAGTACCAAATTTCAGGGGTACTTTTACAACAACCATTGTCGCAATCATTGACCCTATTGTCATTAAACCTAATATCGCTGTGGAATTTGTAATTCTCTCCATTAAACCGGACTTTTGAATTTTATCTAATAAACCTGCTCCTAGTTCATAACCTTTCATCATTCCAAAATATCTCATTCCAAGTGCTGGGATATTGTATATCAGTAAAAAAAGAATGGCACCTAAAAGACTTCCATTTAAGGCTAGTGATGCTCCAATTCCAGCTGCAATAATGCGAAGTGTTCCTAAGAAAATTGAATCTCCTATTCCTGACAATGGACCCATCAAACTTACTTTGACATTATTGATCGAATCGATATCAAAGTTTTTGGGATCCCTTGCTCTTTTTTCTTCCATTGCTGTTATAATACCTAATACTAACGTTGAAAAATAAACTGTAATATTAAAAAATTCCATATGCCTTTGTAATGCCTTTGCTTTCTCTTCTTTGTTATTTTTATATAATTTTTCAATTATAGGTATCATGGATGAGGCAAATCCCATATGGCCTTGTCTTACATAGTTCCAGGAGATTTCAAAAGGCAAAGATCTCCAAAAGACTTTCCTTAAGTCACTTTTAGTAATTGTCGTAGTTTCCAGCCCTGTCTTTTCACCAAGTCCTTTATTAGAAACATTGCTCCTATTAGAAGTCATCATCCTCTACCTCCATTTCATTATTTCCGACAGCCATCTGTTTTTCACTCGTTTGAGACATAATGAAAACAATACAAACAGCTAATATAGCTACAGCAAGAACAGGCAAATTGAGATAAGCTGTTAGGATAAGACCTATGAATAAAAACGGAACAATTTTTTTATTCAAAATCATCCGAAGCAGAATGGCGAAACCAAGCGCAGGCAGAATTCCCGCCGAAATAGATAGTCCATCTTGAATAAAGGTTGGAATCATATTTAAAACATTTTCCATTACATTCGATCCTAAATAGAATGAAAGCGTGGTCAAAATTGCTAAAGGAAGATACATTCCAAATATACCACCATACCAGTGCATTCTGCTTACCCCTTTAAGATCTCCTGCAGCCGCATACTTATCTGCCTTATTTGCAAATAATGGAACAATAGCGATAAAAAGAAAGTTGCGGAGCATCATAACAAGCATAGCGATCGGCAAACCTAATGCGACTGCCATCCCGGCATCTTTATCCCCAATAATGGCAAAAGCAGTACCGAGAACACTCCCCGAAACGACTTCAGGAGGAAGTGCTGCTCCAACACCAACGGCCCCCATAAACGCTAGCTCCAGAGTGGCACCAATTATACATCCAGCTTCTAAATTCCCTAAAGCCAATCCTACA
Organism: Niallia sp. M35; assembly: GCF_050971705.1. Taxonomy (NCBI): domain Bacteria; kingdom Bacillati; phylum Bacillota; class Bacilli; order Caryophanales; family Bacillaceae; genus Niallia; species Niallia sp. M35. Next base: position 180,367 of record NZ_JBPCEP010000008.1, on the reverse strand, counting down.
AGTGGTCCTAAAACGATCGGTCGTGTTTGTAATGTTTTTCCTGTAAAATAATCACTATATCCAAAACATGCAATGAGAAATATTAATATAACCTCTAACACCATTTATCCCTCCTTATTAATTCTTATAAAAAACACTCAGGAAACAAAATGCTTGCATATAAAAAAGGGTAGGAACACCCTTTTTTATATGCATTACAGTACATTTTTGGCCAAAATTTTCTTATCATTAGGAATTTGTCTTATCTCAATTTCCACATTTCGCATCAACATTTCTTTCAGTAATTGTTCTTCCTCTGGTAGAACATTAATTGCTTTCGAAACATTTCTTGATCCTTCTTTTGCCTTTATTCCACCTAAATTAATTTGCTTTATTTCTGGAATGGCTTCCGATAACTTAGCGGCATCTGCAATAGATTCAACAACAATAAATAATTTATATTTATCGGTTGCTCCGCTTTGAATTGCTTTAATCGAATCCTCGATATTTTTTATGACTAATTTAACATTAGCCGGTTTAGCTAACTTCATTGTTGTTTTTTTTAGGTCATTTTTCATTAGTTCATCATTGGCAATTAAAATGCAATCTGCACCGAGCATTGATGTCCAAGAAACAGCAACTTGTCCATGTAATAAACGATGATCCACTCTCGTTAATAAAATCATAACCTTCCCTCATTTCTAAAACTCATCATCTATATTTTGAGAATCTTCTAGGATTTTATTGCATAAACAAATAGATTCCTTGGATTCATCTATTGATTCAACAATAATTTGTCCTGTATCCTTTTCTTCAAATTGTCTTGATAATAGGGTAATTAATAATCCTAAATTAAGTCCTGATACTACGAAGACTTTCTTATCCATTCTATTAACATAATTCATAAATTCATTGTTAACACTCCCCCCTAAGAGATCGGTTACAACAATTAATTCATCTTCTGGTTTTAAGTTTTCTAGAATGAAAGATATTTCTTTGTTCAAGTCAAAATCTTCTGTCATATATGCACAAAGAAACTCTACATTGGGCTGATCACCCATGATTAACCTCAATGAACCGTAAATTCCTTCTGCAAAATTGGCGTGCGAGGCTAATAAAAATCTCCTCAAATAGATTACCTCCTTCTCAAGCTGACATACTGATTTATTCAATAATAGTTTTCTAGAAAACTATCTTAATATTCAACTTTCCACATATATCTACGGGTCATATAATCATTTTTAGTAGCATAAGATAGTTGTCTTAGATATACATTATTTAAAATAGGGGAAAATAAAATATGGTTGAAATATTCAGAAACCGAGTCCTTTATTCTATTAATTCCTAATTCTTTAGCATCAAGGACATATACTTTTTCTCCACCATATCTCTTTAAAAACTTAATTACTCTTTCATCTGCAGAACGCACTCTGCCCTCAGAGGCTAATAAAAATACCGAAGTGTTTTTATCAATAGTTTCAAACGGCCCATGAAAAAATTCACAGCTATTTACAGTAGGGGAATCCTTTTGCACCATTTCCATTAGATTGCATATAGAGAATATATATGCAGATCCCATTGCTGGACCGCTCGCCATAACGTGAATACTTTGTTCGTTTTTGTTTTGTTCCGCCCAAGCTTTTGCCAGTGGAGTTGTATATTCCACAGCATCTCTATAAATAGTATCTACTATTTCAAAGCCTTCCATCGCATCATCGTATCCTTCATAATTTTCCAATAAATGCAATAATGTGATAGCAATCTGTAAACCGAAACTGGAATTGACCCTCTCTGTTTTACTTGAATCAATCGCAATACTCTCATATTGGATGTTATATTCACATGTTTCTGTCAATCCAGATGGTTCAACATATAATCCAATTGTTGTAGCACCAAGTTCTTTTGCCACTCTAGCAGCCTCTATTGTTTCAGGAGTTCCTCTCATTGAACATAGTACTGCTAATGTATCCTGACCACAAAACTTTGGCGGAGCATAAACAAATTCATTACTGGAAAACATTTGTGATCGAATGGTTGTTGATTCTCTATCCATAAAATATTGTGCTGGATAAAACCCACCATTAGATCCACCCGCTGCAATCCATACAACATTTTTAATTCCACCATTTTCTTTTTTCTTCTCTAAAATCTCTACTAAAATTTCGTTAACATTCATTTTAACAATCTCCTTTTTATTTTGTGATGTCCTATGATGTCTGCCTAAGGACAAGATCATAATAGCATATACTTTCCTCCATGTAAACATATTTTAGATATATCTACATACAAGTTTTATCAAAGTAACTGTTTTCATTTTGTTTCACCCTGATATACTCTTCTATAATTAGATACAACAGCATACAACTTTAGAAATATCTCATTTGCACTTGTATGCATTTTTAGGTATTATATAACTAAAATTGTTAGTGAGGCATTCATATGGAAAATTTAAATATAACTAGTAGTAAACCACTTTACCACCAATTAGCGGAAACAATTAGAAAAGATATTTATGAGGGGAAATTTAAACAAGATGAGCGTATTCCTTCAGAATTCGAATTAAGTGAAATGTACGAAATAAGTAGAAGCACTGTAAGAAAAGCCATTTCAATTTTAGTAGAAGAAGATTTACTTGTTAAAATACATGGGAAAGGTACATTTGTAGCTGCCCCCATGCTCGAACAAAATAATCGAGTTTTTATGAGTTTTACTAGCAACGTGGAGACACTTGGAAAAACTTTAACAACTAAAACACAAAAAGTTTATTATCGTAAAGCTACGGAACAAGAAATAGAATTCTTTAATCTAACAGAACCAGAAGATATTTTAATTATCGAAAGACTCCGGATTGTGGATAATTTACCGATTGGAATTGAAACAGTGTTTTTCACCAAAAAGTTTGATTCATTAAAAGATGAAAATTTGAATGGATCCCTTTATGCTGTTTTAGAAGATAAGTACAGTATCACCCCTTATACAGGCAGCAAGACAATTGAAATTTGTTATGCAACATTAGAAGAATCTAACTTATTAGATATACCTCGGGGCTCTGCTCTCATGTTGGTAAAAGATAAGGTTTATGACACACACAACAATCCCTTGCATATTTCCAAACAAGTTTTGCGTGGAGATAAATTTAAGTATGCAATAAAAAAAGACAATTGATTTTCTAATGGTTGCAGGATAAGGTTTTTAATGTTTAACCTCCCAAAATATAATCAAGTCCATTTCTATCATTAAAAATCTGGATTTGAAAATCGTTTATTCAGTCTGCGGGTGATCACCACAAACCTTTTTTACTTAAAATTAATAAAACCTCGAACAATCACACGAACTTATCTTGTACGTATAATTGTTCGGGGTTAATTAGTTAAAAAACACTTAAGTTCATTTCTCAACTTTATCGCTAGTTAGGATACTTATGTCCTTGTCTTTCTATCCCTTATCACACTCTCTCATAAACTAAAAAAGTATGCGGATAAATATTTTGCTCATCAACTTCCCCTTTTTTTTCACTTACCAGCTTCCATTCCTGCCAATTTAATGCCGGAAAAAAGGTATCTCCTGCAAAATTATGATCAATTTGTGTTATATACAATCTGTCTGTTTTCTTAATTGTTTCTGCAAAAAGCTCTGCACCGCCAATGATAAAGATCTCCTCAGCCTGTTTCTCTTTGCTCCACTCATAAAATTCTTGAACAGAATGGAGGATTGTGCAGTCTTCACACTGATACGCAGGATTTCTCGTAATAATTACATTTTCACGATTAGGCAAATTTCTGCCGATTGAATCCCTTGTCTTTCTACCCATTACGATTGGATGCCCAGTTGTTACTCTTTTGAAATACTTCAAATCATTCGGTAAATGCCAAGGTAATTGATTATTTACTCCTATTACATTATTACGATCCATAGCAACAATTAAAGAAATCATACACTTACTGCTCCTTTAATATGAGGATGTGCTTCATAATTGATAATTTCAAAATCATCAAACTCAAAAGAGAAGATATCTTTTACATTTCGGTTAATTTTTAACTGTGGTAACGGCTTAGGATCTCTCGTAAGCTGCAGCTTTACTTGCTCAATATGGTTCGTATAAATATGCACGTCACCAAAAGAATGTACAAAGTCTCCTACCTCTAAATCACAAACTTGTGCAATCATATGTGTTAGTAATGCGTAGGAAGCTATATTAAAAGGCACTCCTAGAAATACATCTGCTGATCGCTGATACAATTGACAAGATAATTTGCCATCTGCTACATAAAATTGAAATAAACAATGGCAAGGTGGCAATGCCATTTTCTCAATATCCCCTACATTCCATGCACTTACAATTAATCTTCTGGAATCAGGATTTGTTTTGATGGCATGAATCAATTCTGAAATTTGGTCAATTGTGTTTCCTTCTCTAGTCGTCCATGAACGCCACTGATGACCATAAACAGGACCTAAATTCCCTTTTTCATCTGCCCATTCATTCCAAATTCGAACATTATTATCTTGTAAGTATTTCACGTTAGTATCACCCTTTAAAAACCAAAGTAATTCATGGATAATCGAACGTAAATGGAGTTTTTTTGTCGTAATTAAAGGAAAACCTTCGGAAAGATTGAAGCGCATTTGATATCCGAACGTACTAATAGTTCCGGTTCCTGTACGATCTTCTTTTTTTACACCATTTGTTAAAATATGTTCACAAAGATCTAAATATTGTCTCATTATTAAAACACCCTTTTTTTGTTAATCAAGCTATTTAATAGAAGCGATATAATGATATGTTTTTGGAGCAGATTCAAAAAGTTTTTCCTTGTCTGTTCCGCCAACATAAAACATAGCAAATGTTTCGGCGAAATATTCTTCCGCATACTGAAGAAAATATTGTCTAGTTGGAAATAGACTCCTTTTTTCTTCATTCCATATTGCCTTATAACGTTCTGATTTACTTGCATTTTTTAAAATTTTATAGTCAATAGAATGAGCTAATTCATGATACTCTAAATTAACTGAACTATGACCTTTTCCTTTTTCGCTTGCACCAATCTTCACTAGCACAACCTTGCCTCCACCAATACCAGGTACATCATCCCATGTTTTTTGGGAGTTGTAACCTCTAGGAATAATACCGGCAAATTTCTGCGCCGTTTTATTATCTGTTAATTTACCTGTAAACAATTTCACCTTTATTCCACTAGATTGTATCTTATTTAATAGAGTAGGTGGTAACTTATTTAATCTTTCAATAATAGTAGCTGCTTCTGCTTGGTCAAAATGTGCATCAGGCAGTAAAATAATATTCCCTAAATTTTCTTTTGCCTCGGTGGAAAGATGTGCTTTAATAACTGTTAGATCAGACAGGTTTTTTAAGCATATTTCATTATTAGGAAGCTGTGAGTTTCCCATAAGAATACTGGTTGCTGCTATCATTCCTACTGGTGCCAATCTTTTGAGCCATCTCATCCTTCTTCCTCCCCAATAAACTGATTGCGCTTCCTGCCCATTACTTATTTAACGGATAAGAATAATACTAGTCTATTAAAATTATAGCATGGGGAGTCAACGCAAAATACTAGTTAATATTGGGTGATAACTCCTAAAAAAATCCAAAAGAATGAAACATAGAGAAATCAATGCATACTTCTATGTTCATTCTTTTGGACATATGTCAGCGAGATGTAAAATCAAGAAAAAGTTTTACTAATTTCCCTCATTAAACCTCTAAACCATAATTCCGACATAGAGCAGCAAGTCCTCCAGAAAAGCCGCTGCCAACAGCGTTAAATTTCCATTCTCCGCCGTGTTTATAAAGTTCGCATACTATCACAGCTGTTTCAACTGAAAAATCTTCCCCTAGATCAAAGCGTAATATTTCCATGTTGTTATCTTCATTTACAACACGAACAAAGGCATTGGACACTTGTCCGAAATTTTGCCTTCTTGCTTCAGCATCATGGATGGTTACCGCAATCCCAATTTTGCTTACATGTGCAGGGATTTTTGTGAAATCAATAATAATTTGCTCGTCATCCCCATCGCCTTCTCCTGTGCGGTTATCACCTGTATGTTCCACACCGCCGCTAGGATGAACAAGATTATTATAGAAGATAAAATCTACATCATTTATTACTTTCCCATTGTCATCGGCCATAAAAGCCGATGCATCTAAGTCAAAGCCAGCCCCACCATCATATTGTTTGATATCCCAGCCTAATCCAATAATTGCTCTAGTTAATCCTGGATTTGTTTTAGTTAAATCAATACGTTGGCCTTTAGAAAGATTAATACTCAATTTCTATTCCTCCCTCGTTGAATAATAGATGGATTGTAAAAATTCGATTGCTATAGTCCGATCATGAAAATGATTTAACCACATCTCCTAAACTACCTGCATTTGTACCTGTGCCAACAGCTGCAAACTTCCAATCCTGTCCATGTCTATATAACTCCCCAGCGATTAAACTCGTTTTCCCAGCATAATCATCTGATAAATTGTAGTGAATAAGTGATTGGTTCGTCAATGGGTTAATAATTCGAATAAAGGCATTTTGTATCATCCCAAAATCTTGTCTTCTCTTTACTGCATCATAAATATTCACAACAAAAATGAGTTTTTGTATATGTGCAGGAACTTTACTTAAATCAACGCGGATTTGTTCATCATCTCCATCCCCATCACCTGTTAGATTGTCACCTGAATGGATTACACTGCCATCGCGACTTTTTAAATTCCCAAAATAAATAACATCACTATTCGCTTGAACTTTACCTTGTTCATTTACCATGATTACAGATGCATCACAGTCAATACTTGCTGCCTGTCCTCCACCAAAAAGAGAACCGAATAAGCCCCCACCCTTGTTTTGTTGAACAGGATCCCAACCAAGTCCAATTAAAATTTTACTTAATCCAGGATTCCCTTTTGTTAAATCAACTCTCTGACCTTTTTGTAAATTAATCGCCATTATTCCCAACTCCTATGTATGATATAATTTCATTTTTTATAAAGTCCTCTTTTTAAAATAGAGCTATTACTCATTTTCATAGAATATTAACTTTAGAAGGCCCTCGATTAATATTTATCTATTATCTTATGATAAGGGTAATAAATTAGGATGATACTTATTTAAGAGTAGCTAACGGATTTATTTTCCCGGACGATCAGTCGTATCGGAAAATAAATCCATTTGAACTCTTTCATGCTGTTAACACTAACCACAATTCATAAAAAGTGATTAAAAATATCTATCCCTTATACCATTTAACCTTGAAGTTTCATTTGCTTAAAGTTATTTTGTAATTCTTCTAATTTCTTTGTGCCTTCTTCTCTTAATCGCTTATTTTCTTCTTCAATTGTTTTTGTTTCTTGCATTCCTTTTATAATAATATTCCAAGATTCTTCAATCGTCTCAATCTTAATGCTAGGACTTCCTGCAAGCCTTGCAATATCAACACTCTGCTGGGATATATTTTGAGCGTTCTTGACAAGCATTTCGTTTGTTCTTCTATCCAGCTCACTCATGCTATCTGCAACTAATTTTTGTCTTTTTGCAGCAACAGCTTGGATTAGCCCATTTTTGAAAATTGGAATTGTAGTAACAAATGCCGAATTAATCTTTCCTATTAATTTTGTATTCCCTCTTTGAAGCAAGCGTATTTGCGGTGCTGTTTGCAAGGCAACCATTTTAGCCATTTCTAAATCATAAACCCGCTGATCAAGGAGTTCTATTGCATTTCTAAGGGAGTCAAGCTGCATTCCCGCTAATTGATCTCCAGCAGTTGCTTTTGCTTCAATTTGCGGAAGTACTTGCGTCTTTAATTCTTCTGACTTCATTGCTCCCGCAACAGCATATTTTTCGAGCGTCAAATAATATTGATAATTTTGCTCATACATTTCATCAAGCATCGATGTCGAATCAACCATTTCATTTTGATATTTGGAAATTTCAACATATACTTTATCAATCTCTTGTCCCATAGACTGATATTTACCAAAAAGTTTTTCCATAATCTTTTCGCTTTTTTTAAACAGTTTGCCAAAGAAACCTTTTGACGTATCCTCAAAATCTTTTTTATCAAATTTATCCATGATTCTGCCGAGCTGTTTTAATAATTCTCCAGAATCTTCTACTTTAGTTGTTCTCATATTGTTAAGGATTTTATCGGAGAATTTTGAAATTTGCGTTGCCGGCTCTTTACCGAATTCAAGTATCTGTATTTGATCTTTTTCATCAATAGACTGGGCCAACTTTTGCACCTCTGGCTCATTTCTAAGCGCCAATTTAATTTCCGATACTTTTTCTTCTGTTAATAATTCTGCGACTTGGTTATCCGCATTGTTTATATTTGATGGTTGCATATTCATCCATTATCTCCCTTTCTACTCTTTAAAAATCCGCCAAATAATCCCCTTTTTAAAAAGGATGGTTCTTTGTATTCCATGTCGAATACAACGTCCTCCAGCCAATGGGTATCGAATAAATTGTCTTGCATAAAGTTCTCCATATCAACATGACCAGCTGGATTATAAATAATAATATCAAGACCCAATGCATTCATTAAAACTAACATTGCTGCATCTTCTCGCGTAAATACGCCATTTTTTTCGGTTTTAAATAATACAATACTTGGTACTTCTTGTGAGTAATCAAATTTCTGCAGCATTTTTAATAGTTCATCTGGTATAAGTAAACATTGAGAAAATAGAAAAATTGCTACATCTTCATTTGATTCATTCGACTGTTTTATAAGTACTGGGTTAGAACACACCCTTGAAATTGCAGCTGCTATCCCTTTTTGTAAGCCTAGTGGCAGCTGTTTATAATTCCAATAATGGGCACTCATCAACTTCTCCGGATCGAGTAAGCCGTTTCTTCCAAGTGCTCCCCGATAATGGTATCGGTAATCGCTAATAATGGCCCTTGTAAACGGAAACTCTTTAATTAATAGCGTCTCATCTCGATTGACTATTTCGTGAATGCGATCCCAGTATTCTTTTCGATTTTTACTTACACCAAATATTTTAGCAAAAATAGCCGGGATATGCACTTCTCCATTTTTCACTTCGAAATTTGGTCGAATCATAGCCAGCTCTTTTTCCAGAAGAAAAATTTCATCATATGTAGTTTTTAGGGTGACAGAAAACGGGATATAATCCCTAAATTGCCATGGTTTGTATAGGTTGGATCCTTCATGATGGAGTATACTCTCTATTTCCTTTGATGCCCGATATGCTACTGTCGCTGTTCTTTTTCTTTCTTCTGTAGGAAAACTTTCAGGCTCTTTTCTTTGTGGATATTGATGCTGAAAAAAAAGCTCCTTATCCAGTTTTACTTTTTCCAAAATATCTTCCCCATTAGGATGAACCATGACAATATCACATCCAATAGTAAGGAGATAATAGATAAAATAGGACTGACTTTTATTCGCATCCCCATACCAGAGAAACTTAGGCATATTTTCACTTAGTACCGTTTCTTGTAAGGCAGGCTGTAAATGATTAATCGACCATTTTACAATATCCACTACTAATCTTCGTAAATCCTTATTTTTTATGCCGTTTTCTTCTATTTCTACAAAATGCTGAATTACTTTAATAAAGCTTTCGCGCAATTTCCGATGAATAGCCGGAACTGAAGATTTTATCAGTACATTTTCCCCATCAAGAAACGCAACAAATCGATTAATGGACAAATTCTGCTCATTCATTCGATTAAATACTTTTTGAATAGATTGAAAATGCTGATTGTCGATTGTCCTATCAAGTGTTTCATCTGTTAATAAGTGTAAGCCAGTATTATCTTTATATATCCAATTAAATAGCTGATTATAATATTCATCCTCGTCTAATGATATTCCTAGTAATTTAACGACTGCCTGCCCAAAAGTAAATATACGATTAGTGGTATCATATAATGGTCTTTCTTTAATAGGCTTTAGCAAAAGATTAAACCAATTTTCTTCAGACAATGGAAGTATTATATTATTAACGGTATAAAAGTCTTTGTTCATTTTCTCCACTTCCTAATTTTAACCCAAAGATAACTTTCTATCTTTATCATAGCATAGCTCCATGTGAACACTAAACATTCTACTTTATATTTATTTACGAATTTTTAATAAAAAAGTTTCATTTTTTGTAGTCAGAAAGGAAACCTTTCGTAAGATTTTTCTTTATATTCTCCAATTCTGTGTTTTTAGCACCTAACCTTCTGGGTGTGCATATAATACAGTACATTAGGCGAGTAGGTGCTAACTATGAGATCATTTTTTCGAAAATACACGTATCATGAAATTGAAACAGATTTAAATTATGTACAAAATGTTCTATCTTCCAACATGTATGTTTTTGTTGATTTAATCTTTATTTCTCTAATAATTAGTTTTTTTATGGCCATCTTTTTCGAATCTATCTTATTTGGGATTATTATATTTGTTTGCAGCTATTTATTCTTTGTCGCCATTTATTGTTTATTGCTCAAATTGATAAAAGATTCACCTGATGATCTATAAAATATATTTACCTTCCAACAAAATCCATCTTTTTAACGACTCTAAGGCGACCAATTATGGTCGCCTTAGAGTCGTTAAATAATAAATTCCTTATGAACCTTTCTTATGATTTCTTCTCCAGCAAACGCACCTTTTTGACTTGTTGCTTTATGAGAAAATCTACTTGCTCCACCACCTATTAGCTCTCCATGCCTAGGAATAAACGCAGTTTGGCATATATTTAGAAAAGGTAGATCTAATAAAGAATCTCCAGCTCCAATTGATTGCTCGATTCCTTCTCGTTCCTTAATATATTTTATTGCCTCTCCCTTGCAAACAGGACTTGGCATAAAGTAAAGTTTTCTTCCTTGTAAAGAGATATTCCAGCCGTTTTTTGCTGCAATCTTTGATAGTTCTATTTTTAAATCAGCGGCTATTGTTGTATTTAACACATAATAAAAGAAAAGATTATCAGCAATTTTCAAATCTCCCGGGAGAGAATACGCTTGGAGCATTGCCAATATTTCCTCTTTTTCACTACATTCCACACCAAGCTTCCCCTTTAGCCTCTCTTCCCACTCTGTCATGATTTCTCCATTATAGTGTATTCTTGCTCCGTTACTGGTTACACAGTAAGATACTGGTACCTCTCTTTCAAAAATAAAAATCCGCTTATATTGCTCATATGTTCTTGTTGTTACTGGAATAAATAAATAGCGGGAAGCAATCTCTTTCAATAAATTATAGCTCACCTTTGTCATATAGGAGACATACTTCCCATTCTTCTCTTCGACCCCAATCATTGATTGATTCCAAGGAGTTTCCATTTCTTCTAAAGCACGTTTTGAATAAATTAATGTTCGATCTAGGTCAGATGCAAATAATTTCATCCCTTTTGCACAACCTTTTTAATCAAACCGCAGCATGTATAGCTCATATAGGGATATGGAATTATTTCTACGCCTCTTTCTTTGGCAAGCATAACGATATGCTGCACATAAGGACTGTCAGGATCTTTCATTAATATCTTCCATGGTATTCTTCTTAATAGGACTCTTGTAGTTTCTCCAACTCCGGGTTTTACATAATGCGTGCTCTCAATTTGAAATTCATCCTTAATGGCTAGAACTTCTTTCATCCCCCGAAAATCAACCGATTGATCAAGAAGATTCTCATTCATTCTTTCTACTACTTGCTTTGGATTAATTTTTTGTAGAGCTTCTGTAATTTCATCTAAATAAATATTCGATACATCATACGGCTCTAATTCCTGATAATATTTCGCACCATGAAAATCATCCATTTGAATATATCTTTCATTTAATACGGTGCGGCTAACAAGCCCAGAAACAGTAGAATTTAAGCAAGCGCTCGGTATCAAGAAATCTTCTCTCGTTCCATAAAGCGTGGTACAGTATCCTGGATCTGCCAGTACAGCTAATGTATCATCTAATTGAACATGATATTTATTTAAATAACTTTCACACGCTTTTGTTAATTCAATTGAAATGGCGCCTTTACCTGTCCAGCCATCAATAAATTGGATAGCAGATTCTTTATGTGATTTTAATATATACTTAATAGCATTTTCATCTATCCCTCTGTCTCTAATGATGGAAATACTATAGTGCGGTAAAGAAACATGATATTTTTCTTTTATATATCGTTTGATTAATATCCCAATAGGAGTACCTGCTCTTGCTAATGAAACTAAAACCGTTTGTTTTCCATGTTTACGATATATCTGCTCTGCAACAACGGCAGTACTAAGTGCAACCTTATCTTTATAAACATGCAGTGTCTTCCAAAAAAGCTGTAAATAATGTTCTGGTGGATTATATTCGATTGGTAATGTTTCGCTATAATGTGCCCCACTTTGAATCTTTTTTTCTCGTTCCTCGGTGGAACCTTCTAAGAGTATTCCATTTAAATTTTTCAAAAGAAAAATGACATCTTCACTATTATAAGATCCGAATTTCGCTTGCTGATTTATGTTTAAATGCATCTTTACCTCCCACTAAAATAAACAACATTAATCTTTTTTACTTGTACTGCTTTTAAAGCTGTTAGCAGTTCTTTTAAACTATCTTCTTTCACGTTTCTCTCGAAAAACAGAAAAATGTCATCATATTGATTAGGCTTTATATTATACAAGTAATTTACAATCTCTAAATCTTCTGGATTCGCAAAGCAATATGCTGTTTGAGCTCCATAATACTCTTCATCATTTGGATAAATTGGACTTCTTGTTGTCGATTGATAAGATATGTCTTCCCCCATGAAACTAGCTAACTTCATGGGTATATACATAAATTCCCCTGTTCCTACACAAAGACTAGTTCCCACCCTCTTCTTCTTAAGCACCTTTGCAGCTTGTTTTACCCACTCATCTGTTCCTTCTTCTGTATATATACCAAATCTTCCAGTATCCTTTAAATATTGGAAGTCATTGCGCTCACCTGCAAGATTTGTGGAAATCAATGGTATAATGCGAGCTTTCACATAATTTTCTAGACTAATATATTCTACAGATGGAGTTCCATCATTTGTTACCAAACTCTCCATTATGGGTGGAAGATTTATTTGCTCTCCAACTAATTCAAAGCATCCTTTCAATAAGCAGACAGAATGAACCGTTATTTGCAGTTCTTCTTCAAGAGCTTTCATTTCTAATTGCCATTTATTAGAGCGCCAGTCAAGAATGGATGCCACCGTATATTTATCTCTTGGATATTTTCTATGAAGATCTCGGATGATATTGATCGCTGTTTTTCCAGTTGTGAGTTCATCATCAACGAGGATTATTTCCCTATTATTATCAAGAATGTCTTTTTTCACGTAACATCGATGGGAAGTAGCATGTGAATGTTCTTCTTCAAATGAGATGATAGGATCCAGCCCGTTTATCTTTTCTCTTGTGGTATGAAAAAAGGATGCTTGCTTAAAAGCCTGGAAAAAAGAGTGACCTAGTGCAGTTGCTGTTTCGGCAAACCCTATAATAATAGGATTGGATACTTCTTTTTGGATAAAGGGCTTGTCCACAAAAGGCAAAGAGGTATCATGATAAATTTCCAATAATCTCTCCCTTTGCGGTGAATGCTTTCCGGTCATAATTTCTTCATATCTCGCAGCAAGCATAAAACCTGTTAGCAGACCTTTTTTTGGCTCAATTGGCAAATGCTTTCCCAGTAGTTTACTGACAAATAAAAATGCCCGTCTTTTATTGATTCTTGCAGCCATTTTAAAAAAGTCCTCAATAGGAAGCTGAAATGGATTTTCTTCGACATTAATGTCCATCTGTAAATGATCAATGATTGGTAATGAAATTTTCTTGTTTAAGTAAGTCAATGTATGTAACTCCTTCATGGAACACCCCGTAAACCTTTGATTTTAAAATAATTTTCTGCGCCCAATATAAATGAGGCTTAATTTCATTCATTTTATTGGAAAAGCTACTCTTTACAACACCAATTTCTCCATTATTGCTATCCATAATATTTAATGCGTCCAAATATTCTTCATAGGGAACTACGTTTAATGCTTGAACTGGCTTTATATGGGTCGGATGAATAATGGTTTTCCCTGTTAATCCATTTGTTATATCCATCATAACTTCCCTTATTAATCCGTCCATATGTTTATCAATTAGCTGTGTTCGCATGTTCATTCCAGCTTTTCCATAACGTTTTCGAAAAGGTGTCTCTCTTAATTGTGGGATTAAAATTCTTTCTTTCGTCGTAAAATACTCCCAGACTGGTCCCGAAACGACATAGGCACTATCTGCACGTGTAAAGATATTAATAATATCTGAAATACAGTCGCGAATAATGGCAATATCATATATGGTTGTTTCTGGGCTTCTACGTATCCCATATAATCCACAAAAATCAGTTGCTCCTATTCTAACATTTAAAATTAAGTGCTTATAATGATCAAGCACATTTTTGATAGAGAGGAGTTCATTGATTCGCGTTTCTTTTTCAATTATTTTCTTCGTCTCCAGTATCGGCATTGCATATAAACAGTATCCGAGCTTGTTATATTTTTGTAATTCTTTTAAGATAATTTCTCCTGCTTCTGCTTCAAATTTTGGGATTACTATACCTGTTAATAAAGCGATCTTATCACCAAGTATATCCATTAAACTTAAAAACTGTGCAATAGAACGTATTCTGATAAAAATCAATGGCAATTCACTTTTTAGCAGAAGTCCATTTTGTATGGCTTGATTAATATCAGTTAACTCTTCTACTAATTTTCTTTCTGCTAAATCCACCTCATGATCGCCAATTGAATCCTCAAGACAAATAACCATAGAGGTTAAAGCAGGATGTTTCTTTCTCAATAAATCCTGATAAATATTAGGTCTAGTTGCAGGCATATACAATGTTGAAGCAAGTGCATAGGATAATACTTCTTTCTCCGAAGTGCTAAACACCTCTTCTGGTAACTGGAAGAAAAGACGTTCCAATTGTTTTTCATTTAAGTCAGAGAATAATTTCATTTCCTTTACTCCATTCCAGTATTTTCATTCTATTTATATACTATTCTGAAATTTTGTTAATAAATAATTTATTTAAAGCAGGATAATTATTACTATTTTACTATAAAATTCAATATTTGAGTATTACTTCTTATTGAATGACTTTAGGATGAAGTCGTCTGATATACAAAAGATATATATATAGGAGGATTTTCGAGAAGTGGTTTCAGTATTGAAGTATTCTAATTAACAAAATAGAGGATATCCCTAGTACTACTACTTTAAAGAAACTAGAAATATCCTCAGAAATTATTAAGCCTCGCCTTGTTGTTCTGCTTTCTTTTTATTTCTAAAGTGAACAATGAAAGTGGCTCCAAATGCTATTACTAGCAATCCGAAGAAATAAATATGTTCGATGTGAATATCAAAAACGCCTAATAGCATCTTCGCTGCGATAATCAAGATTAGAATATAAGCAGTTGCTTCCAGCTCTGGAATTTTATCAATTAATTTAAGGAAAACACCCGCTACACCACGCATCATAAGGACACCTAGAATACCGCCAAGTAATAATACCCACACTTGGTTACTGACACCAAATGCTGCTAATACACTATCCACTGAAAAGGCAATATCCATTAATTCAACAGAAATTACCGTTCCCCAAAATAAGCCAAATGTGCGAATAAGAATTCCATTTTTATTGATGCCTTTATTTTCTTCTTCTCCGTCTTCTGCCTGATTCGCAGCTTTTTTACGATCTACGAAGTACTTGATAGAAAGATACGCCAAATAGGCCGCTCCCAGTATTTTCACCCATGAGAATTCGATTAAATAAACACCAATACCGATAGCTATAAAGCGGAATATGTATGCACCTAGTAACCCATAAAACAATGCTTTTCTTCTTTGTTCTGGTGGTAAATGCTTAACCATAACGGCAAGAACTAATGCATTATCCGCTGATAATAAGCCTTCCAATATTACAAGTGTTCCAATATAGCCCCAGCTGACTGGATCTGTTAGTACCTCTCCCCACATTTGCCAGTTAAAAAACTGTGCATATGTATCCATAATCGTTTCAAATATTCCCATGAAAAAAGGTTCCTCCTAAAATATGCTTATAAAGTCTTAGCCAATTTGCAGACCAAAGTCTGTTGCTAATGCAGCTAAACCACCTTGGTATCCACTGCCAATAGCACTAAATTTCCATTCATTATTATGACGATATAGTTCCCCAACAACTAACGCTGTTTCTATAGAGAAATCCTCCCCTAAATCGTAACGAATCAATTCCTCATTAGATTCTTCGTTAACAATACGTACAAACGAATTAGAAACTTGTCCGAAATTTTGATTTCTTGCTTCTCCATCATGAATAGTAATGGTAAAAGTAACACGTTGGATATTAGCTGGAATACTTTTTAAATCTACGATAATTTGTTCATCGTCTCCGTCGCCTGCTCCTGTACGATTATCTCCGGAATGAACAATCGAACCATTTCCACCTGTTGGATTATTGTAAAATACAAAGTCAGCATCATTTGTTACTTTTCCATTCTCGCCAAGTAAGAATACAGAAGCATCTAAATCAAAATCAGTTCCGCCATCATACTTATTTAAATCCCAGCCTAAACCAATAATTACTTTTGATAAACCAGGATTGCCTTTTGTTAAATCTACTTTTTGTCCTTTGGATAAACTAATTGCCATAATCTTTCTACCTCCAAGTTTTTTCAGTATAGTTCCTTTACGTAATCATAGATAAAAAAGTTTCAATTTTCCTTTTTAGCTCATCCACTTTGGCGGAGTATTTTTATCCCAGTAAATTTCTCCAAGTGCATAATGAGTTTGGAATTGATCATGATACGTGTGGTAATGGAAGTTAAAATAATAACCTTCCTGTGGGGGACGATCCCTTCTTACATGAAATCGGATAATATCCTCGTTATCTCTCGTAATATGAAATATCCGTTCACTTGTACCTGCAGCAGGAAATTCAGTTACTGTTAAATAACTTAACTCTTCTTCTGGAAAAATATGCGTTACTTCATTAATTGCTTTTTCCATATTTGGAAGAACAACTAAACGAAATTCATCTTCAATTACTGGTTTAATTTTTGGCCCGAATTTTAAATAGCTTTGTGCTTCTGCTTCCTTCATCATTTTGCTGATAAAATCTTCTCTTGAGAAATTCCCCTCAGTACTATCAACAAATATCGCTTCATCTTCGATACTTTCTCTAGCAAATGGTACTTCTCGCTCATCAATTGGTTTCTTATCATTATTATTATTATTTAAAAAGGTTGCTGGTGATGGTGAAACAAGACCAAACGTTAAAATAGAAACAAATACGACCAGGCTTTTACGAAGCCAATTAGGCATTTATTACACCTCGCTTTCCGCATCCTGATGTTATTATAAATCGAAAAAATATTTATAGATTAAGTATATATTATTTACTATCTAATCTTCTACTTTTATCCTTATCATTGAGGCTATTTTTTTATCATTCTTTTTTCAACCAGATTCCGTAATGAAATTTTGCTGTTTTTCGCTTTACCTGTTCAAATTGAAATCGGTTAAATCTGCTGCTCCTAAAATGATCTTTCCAAACGACTCTTTCTTTCGCCACTCGCTTTGCTTGATTGATTAATTCTACAGACACTTCTTCATAATGTGCTAGTTGTTTTAACGGGTTGATTCCAGCAGATGAAATAGTTTCCTCGAACATAGGATCAAAATATACGCAATCAATACTATTGTCTTCTTTTCGAGCAAGTGCTTCTAATGCGTTAATATGCTTGACTGTAACTCTTCGCATTGCTTCATCGATAGCAGGATTACTTGTCTCCCATTCTTTCAAACCTGTCTTAACAAGAAATGCTATCACTTGATTCGCTTCTAATCCTTCTACGTTTCCACTACTGCCCACCACATAACTTGCAACAATGCTATCAGAAGCAAGACCTAAAGTACAATCTAAAAAACTTTTTCCCTTTGCTAAATTTGTCGCAACAATAAAAGGATCATTTTCCTTATTCATCAGCCTTTTTATTCGAAAGACTGCTGAATTCGGATGAAAAAAGAAAGGCTCCTCTGTATTTAATGAACAGAATTCAAATCTATTTTTTCCAATTATCAGAATATCTGATTGATATTGCTCTTTTAAGTGTTGAATAGATACTTTTTCTCTCCTGACATATCTGCAGTTGAAGTCTTTGGCAATTCTATCTGCGAGAATTTGCATATCCTTATTTGTCCTACCGGCAGTTGTTACAATCATATTTTTTCTCCTACTTCTATGTAATACTATATTCAATGCGAATCATGTTAAAATTAGGTCTTCATTATAAAATAGATAATTTTAAATTATCTATCGACGAATATAAATCCTATACAAAAAGAACTAAAAAAGAAAGTCCATGAGAAAAAGGTAACCCTTTATTCTCATGAACCAAATTTTTTAGCAATATTGTTCAAAAGCTGATACAAGATTTTCCATAATTGCTTCCATTGAATTTCCTTCAATATCATAGCGATGAATAAAATGAACAACTTTATTATCTTTAATTAATGCCATGGACGGAGAAGAAGGCTCAATATCCCCGAAGAATTCGCGCATTTTTGCTGTTGCCTCTTTATCTTGGCCAGCGAATACTGTTACTAGTTGATCTGGCTTTTTTTCAGATGCAAGCACTGCCTGAGTTGCCGCTGGTCTTGCTAAACCTGCAGCACATCCACAAACAGAATTAACAACTACTAACGATGTACCTTTGTTTGTTTCAATAAATTGCTCCACTGCGTCTTCTGTCAGTAATTCTTCAAAGCCTGCTTGGGTTAATTCTGCTCTCATCGGTTTTACTACTTGTTTCATATACTCATCATATGCCATTGACATAAGTAATCCCTCCATTATATACGTATATTCTATTCCTAAATATACATTAGAAATGTTTTTCGTACAATCTTTAGCATTAGGAAAATATAGTTACAGCTTATTTTCGCGCTTCGGTCATTTGTTTCCAAACAGAACCTTTTGCTTCTTCCCCTAGTTCAATTCGTTCAATAGCTAGTTTTATTTGTAAGCTCACTTCAAATTCTGGATCGTCCTCATGAGCCTTAAGCGCAGCCAATGCTCGCTCATCTCCAACTTCATACAAGAACATAGCGGCTCTCCATCGAACAATCTTGCTTTTATCATCTAATGCATGGATCATTTCTTCCATTGCTTCGGGAAACCCTAAATCGGATAAGCAATCTCCTGCAGTGCGCCGCACCGTTACCGTTTTATCCTTTAGTGCCTTATATAAGGAAGGAAGAACAGCTGTATCTTCAATCATTCCAAGATAGACAGTCGCAAGTCTGCGAATAGATGGTTTTTCATCATCTAGTGCTTTCGTTAGCACAGGGATATCATCTACTGTAGGATCTTCGCTTTGTTCTAGCTTTTGATATCTAACTTTCCAATCTTGATTCTCTAAATCTGCAAATGACAGCTTTGTTCGCACTCGTACCTGTTTATCATTTGCTTCTGTTTGCGGATTTTTTGCATGCTCAATAATCGCATTAATTCGCTCTTGTGGGTATGCAGCAACAAGTTCTTCCACCATTACATGCCCAATTTCCTCAAATTCACCGTAGCGCACACCGAAATCTTTCCATTTACGTGTCATTACTACATTATCTTCAGGTGTACGAACTTCCGATACAGCTTGAATAAAGGTGTCAGGTAAACCGAATCTTCTTTCTTCATTGCCATCCGATAATTTAATTTGCATAGGAATACCTTTATACATTTGAACTTGAACATTTATCTCCCCATAATGCTCATTTATCTCTTTTGACACCTCTGTAGCCTCGTCCTCCCCAAAGACATTCCGCACTTTTGAAAGTAATTCTTTCCAATCATAGCGGGCATTTCTTTCAACCGCTAGGAAATCAGCTACATGGTAAACCCCTTTAATCCCTTCAATGGAAAGGATATTTTGAATTAATTCAGGTGCTTCCGCTGAATTATCAAGCTTATAATTATTACTTTTTCCCATTGGCAGCTCTTGATCTAAATTAATTTTCATCGTATTAGGACTTGGTGTTGGTTCTATAGAAATAATTCTCATATTCCATCCCCCTCTTTTTCAACATTTATCTTATCATGCTTGATGCTATATCGAAAATAAACAGCTTTTATGACTTATCAGCGATTTCAGATAAATAGCTCCAGCGTTCAATTAGGTGTTCTAATTGGTTATTTAATTGTTCTTGCTCGCTCATTAACTCAGCTGCTTTTTCGAAGTCACTGCCTGTCTCGGCTAATTCTGTTTCTATAGTAGCTAATCTTACTTCGACTTTTTCGATATCCTCATCAATGGTTGCCCATTCCCTTTGTTCATTATAGCTTAGTCTTACTTTTTTCTCCTTTGGTTCCTTTTTAGGAAGTGGTATTTCTGTTTTCTCTTTTATTTGTTGTTCTTCTTTTCTCTCCACCTCTAAATATTCGCTGTAATTGCCATAATAGGTGTCGATAATACCATTTCCTTTTAAAATCAACAGCTGTTCAGCAACCTTATCAAGAAAATAGCGATCATGGGATACGGTAATAACCACGCCGTTAAAATCTTCTAAATAATCTTCCAGAACCATTAATGTTTGTGTATCTAAATCATTTGTCGGCTCATCTAATAAGAGTACATTTGGTTCTCCCATTAGTATTTTCAACAAATAAAGTCTTCTTCTTTCCCCACCAGATAGCTTTCCAATAATCGTTCCATGGGTATGAAGAGGGAATAAGAATCTTTCCAGCATTTGGGCAGCTGTAATGACTTTTCCATCAGAGGCTTCTATTACTTCAGCCGTTTCTTTTAGATATTCAATCATTCTTTTAGATGTATCCATATCTTCATTTTCTTGCGTATAGTAAGCCACTTTTACTGTTTGTCCAATGATTCTTTCGCCAGAATCGAGGGATGCCTTGCCTGCTAAAATATTTAAGAAGGTCGATTTACCAGTCCCATTTTTTCCTATTATTCCAATTCTATCCCCTGGTTTTACAAGCAAATTATAATTATTTAAGATTATTTTATCATGGAAACGCTTGTTTGCCCCCACCAATTCAAAGACTTGCTTGCCTAATCGACTTCCTTTCAAGGAGATATCTAATTTATCTTTAGCTTTAACATTAGCTAATTTATCATCTAATGCGTCAAAGCGCTGAATTCTGGCTTTTTGTTTAGTAGAACGCGCTTTTGCCCCTCTTCTAATCCATTCTAATTCTCTTCTAAATAAATTCTTTTGCTTATCAAGAGTAGCTGCTTCATTTTCTTCCCTGATAGCTTTCGCCTGTAAAAAGTCACCGTAATTGCCTTTATAGCTATACAAATTGCCCCCATCTAATTCAAACATTCTGTTTGTGACACGATCTAAGAAATAGCGGTCATGTGTTACTAATAAAAGTGCTCCTGTGTATCTGCTTAAATAATCTTCCAGCCATTTAACTGCCTCAAAATCAAGATGATTTGTCGGTTCATCTAAAATAAGCAAATCTGGTTCTTGAATCAGAACTTGTGCTAAAGCAACCCGTTTTTTTTGCCCACCTGACAATTCACCAATCTTCTTATTAAAATTAGTAATTCCTAACTTCATTAACACCGTCTTTGCATTTGTATGAACTTCCCAGCCATTTAAAGCATCCATTCTTTTTTGTAAATCAAATAATTTTTCATGAAGCTTATTGTCCTCTGGATCATGGTTGATTTCCATTAACATTGCTTCATAATCTTTAACTAATGCTAAGACCGGTGCATCACCAGCATATACTTGGTTTAATACGGTAAGATCTGGATTTAATTCTGGGCTTTGGGCAGAATAGGCGAAACGAAAATCCTTCGGTGCTATGATATCTCCTTCGTCTGGAATATCTATTCCAGCAACTATTTTTAATAAGGATGATTTCCCAGTTCCATTGATGCCGATTAAACCTACCCGTTCTTTTTCACTTATTGAAAAAGAGATGTTTTCAAATAACTTTTTCTCTCCATATGTCTTTGTTACATTTTCAATTGAAATACTCTTCATTTTGTACATTCCATTCTTTATAAAATTCTTTTAGAAAGCTTTCCATAAATTGATGCCTTTCCACTGCCATTTTTTTAGCACTTTCAGTATGTAAAAGGTCTTTAATTTTCAATAGTTTTTCATAGAAATGGTGAATAGAAGAGGAGTTGTTTTTTCGATATTCTTCTTCTGTCATCTTTTCCCTTATTGCACTATGTGGATCATAAATAGGACTTCCTATACTTCCTCCATAAGCAAATGTACGAGCAATGCCAAGTGCTCCAATCGCATCTAATCGATCAGCATCTTGGACTATTTTTGCCTCCAGACTTTTGGGAGTTATCCCATTTCCTCCTTTAAAGCCAACTGTTTCGATGATAGCTTTAATCTGTTCCTTCTCTTGATTCTCAATTGGAATCTGCATTAGTATATTTGCTAATCTTCGTTGCCCTTCGCTTTTGGATTTATTTAATTTTCCATCTGAAATGTCATGCAATAACGCAGACAGTTCTATGATATGAGAATACTCAATTCCTTCTTTTTCTGATAGTAATAAGGCTATTTTACGTACTCTATCTACATGATACCAATCGTGACCACTAGCATCATTCTCCATCTCTTGCTCTATTATATTTTCTACTTTCGTAATAAGCTTCATTTATTCTCACATCCAGCAATCTATTATGTCCATATTGTATCATGAAAAGTAGTTTTTCGAATATGAAAGAACAATCAATATAATTACGAAAGCCGGAGTAGAAAATTCAATCATTCTACTCCGGCTTTCGTTTCATTATTCATTTCCTATTTCTTACTTAAAAAGGGCTTTATTTTTGGAAATACCTTTAATGCTGTTCGATAAAATACGTCTTCATGGTAAGTTTCTGGAATGAGCTTTTTTATAAACTCTATATATGGTTCAAATGGGGCTAGCGGCCAATCTGTCCCAAAAAGCAATTTATCATATGATTGGGCAAAAACTAATGCATGGCGTAAATGATCGAGAAAAATCCCTTCATGTGCTTCTTCCAGTTCTTTTTTTGTTCCAACGATTAAACCAGATAAATCGGCATATACATTCGAATTTTTATAAATAATTTCCGCACCAGTCAATGTCCAAGGATCACCGAAATGTGCCATCATAAAATTCACATTACGATGTTTCACAGCCACTTCATCAATTGCAAGAGGATGACTATATTTTAAGTATCCTCTTTCAGAGTATGTATCTCCAGTATGGAACACAACTGGTAATTGATACTTTTCTGCTAGTCGATAAACAGGTTCATATACCTCATCATAGGCATAAAAAGGGTAGTAGCCTAAATAAATTTTTATTCCCACAACATGTGGCTTTTGAATCTCCTGCTCTAATCGTTCTTGTGCCGATAAATCCATATCATATGGATTTATCCCAGCACAGCAGACGACATTGTCTGGAACCAATAAGTCCAAATCTAATCCCATTGGGGTCTGGGCCTTATAATCAGGAAAGCCCATCTCTGGCGTTTCTGTAACCCCCATCCCAATCGCAAGGACAATATCAGCCTTCCTCATCTCTTCTTTCAAACCTTTATAACTATAATCTACAAAGGAAAGATCTCGAGCTGTCTCTTTAAACGATCCAATATTTGAGTAGTGTATATGGGCATCAATTATTTTCATCTACGTATTCCCTTTCTGAAAATGCTATTTGCCTTACCTTATTAACTAAAGAAGACTGTAATTCCCCCTCGGTAAACAGAAGATAGGTTGGTTCTGTAAATAAGCGGTTCTCTGTTCTTCTGCACTTAGCATAGGAAATCAACTGTATCACATCTTTATTACTATAGAAATCTATACCTTTTGATATATCACTTGCAATATAATAACACTTTTCTTGCTCTAGCGATAAATAGGAATGACCCTTTATATTAACTTCTTGCTCTTCTGAAGCAACCATATATTGTTTTGTACTAACCTTGTTATCCTGAATATGGAGTACAGCTTTTTCCTCCTCATTGCAAGTGATAAATAGGTTTGTATGCCATTCTTCTTCTGCCATACGTCTGCCTGCATCATCAATTATTTCTACAAATGTAATGAGCAAAGGAATGCCTGGCATTGTAAGGAAATATTGTTCATACTTTAACCCATTCCATTTCTCATGATGCCTTATCGTTGTTACCAGCTTCACACCAGTCCATTCGTTATGATGGATATCTTTTAAACTAGTAAATGCACAAGCTGTCTCTTCCTTTAAGACAGAAAATACATTTAAATCTGGCGGACCATTTTTAATGCCCCCACACCACGGATTCCACCAACTTTTTGCGATAGGTTTAGGAAATGCATGATCCAACCATTCTTTCCCATTTACTACTAAAGAGTAAACGCCTGGATAGTAATCAGGAGAAGCTTTAAAAGATATTATTCCATTCGAAACATGGTATATGGTAACTCCTTCTTCTATTATCACTTCTGTTGTCATGTTCTTACTACTTGGTACAAAAAGTAAATCTTCGGTATCTATTATTTTTGTCGGCAAAGAAATGGTTGTTTTCACTGTGTTTAGCCCTAATTGAAGATCCCTTTGAGGCTGAATTTGGTAGACTTCGGATGCTTCCGTATCAATTCTCTGTGAATCTCCTTGTCTTTCATTCATTGTTATGGTCATTTCACCTTGTATTGCTTGATTACTATAATTCTTTATTCGTACTTTTAAGTCATTATCTCTATCTATAATAAGATTTTCCTCATTAAATTCAACTTTAAATCCTGAGATAACAGTACTTGCGTGCTCTTTCTGTAGCCCTTCTGCTGCTAACTCCCATTGCTGCCAATTACGATAGGCACCGATATTCACTCTAAGAGGCGAAAAAGCAACGGATTCATTTTTTCCGAGCATGCGTGTGGATTCTATATGCACCTTCCAATTATCCATTTTAACGCGGGCTTCTTTAGCCCATGCAACACCGAATGGGCTAGAATTTGGAGAAGAAAAATACCAATTCCCCGTTATATCCTTAGAATTTAATTCAAAAGGTTGTACGAGGTTCCATTCATTAAAGGAAACAACTTCCCCATTTAAAGGGAAATAGAGATTCTGCCATATGTCAAAAAAAGTTTCCTGTACACTTATTTCTTTTTCTTCCAAACTATTATTAGCAATGGTTATCCAACGTTTAATCAACCCTTCCGCAAAGAGCTGATTTGTTAACATAATATCTAGATATGGAAAAGCATTAGACTTAAAGAATAGTTCCAGTTTAATACTGTTTCCAGTTTTTTCAGTACGAACTTCATATGGCTTTTGTTTAGACAGCTCATTAGAATAAGGCTTTCCAATAGACGGTGCAAACAGAGCAAAGTCTGTATGAGCAATTTCTGTCGTAAGATCCATTTTGCTTACGGTAAGTTGATGTGGACCGTTATAAACCTGCCAACTCTTTTCTTGTTCTACTACAAACTGTTCACCAATCCCTTTGAAGGCAAGCGCAATTTCCTTTTCAAACGTTAAAATTCCCTGCTCATTCTCCACAATTTCTCCGATGATTTTTTCTTTAAAACTACCACAACTCTTCACTTGAACCGGAATGCGAATCCACTTTTTCGCTTTTTTAGCCAGATCGAAAGAATACTTATCCCCTTCAAAATGTAAGCGGTCATTTTTAGGAATGGTGAAATATCCATAAATATCTTTTTCTAAATTATTTCTAATCTCTAAATCTAAGTATGTGTTCATTCCTTTCGCTAAAATGGCCTCTATTTCCTTTCCCTCAATCGAAATAGGTGCTTGTGGGAAAACCCCCAGTTGTAAGCCTGTTTCTAGTCCATTGATTCTAACTGCAACCTTTAATGCCGGAAAGGTTTTTCCATTTACAGGTTCTTCTCCTTTTTCAATCACAAAAGAAGAAGAAATCGTTATTTCTTGATTACCCTTTATCTCTTGTGATCTTTGAAAACTGCATTGAATTCTGTCCTGATTATCTGCCAATACTTCTAAAGAAATTGGGCTTGCTGTTTTATTTTTTATCTTTAAATAGACCTTATGCTCTATTTCTTCTATGCATTTATGATTATCCATTGTTAATTCAATCTGAAAATCCTTAGTTTCCAAAGAGCAGATTCCTCTACTTGTTTTTTCAAATTTTACAACAATCGTCTCTGTTTCTTTTTGCCACACATATTCATAATGTGTAAAGCCTCTTTCAAACACCCCATCTGGCTTTATTTCAAGATTTCTTTTTAAATCTGCATACCAATCCATGTTTTTTAAATAACTATTTATTACTGCGTCATTTCGAACTGTTGGGATAAAATTCATTAGATGTGTATATTGGTCGTTATCCTCCCAAAAGAAACCGCAGCGTTTATATAATGGAACTGCCTTAAGATTACCTGCCCAAGTATATAAATCCAGTCTTGGCCATTTTAATTCTGTCGCTGCATTGAGTGCATGGAGCAAAAGCAGCTTACCAATTTTCTTGCCATGATAATCTGGACGAACATTTAATAAAGGAACATACAAGGCTCCTGCATCTTCTTTATAAACAGAAAAACCACAGTACCCTACTACTTCTTCTCCTATAACAGCTAAGAAGGTATCGATATTATCTGAGCTTTGCTGTTGATCGCGTACTTGTTCTTCTGTTTTTCCTGTTCCTCCCCATGAATCTTTACTTTTTGTCCACATGTCGGCCACTTTACCAGCAAGATCATCATGATAGCTTACTATTTTAATTTCCTCTAAACCCTTGATTGTCTTTTCCACTAAGAACCCTCTTTCCTCTTATTTTTCATTTTTGTTTGTATTGATATATTTTTATTTGTATTCATCCTAGCTCCTCCTTTCTTCATTGCAGGAATGTTTTTCCAGCATCCCTATTCTATCGTATTATTATTAAGAATTTTTGTAAAGATACCATAATAATAATTTTTCTAATAATTATGTATATCCAACAAAACTAGACAAAGCTCGTCAAAGGATTTTTTTTTCTTTTCACGAAAATTATAAAGACAAGGGTTTTAAACGTCCTTCTTGCCATTGGTCTGTTTCGATTATTTTATAATGAGGGGTGTATAGAATGTTAAGCGTACAAAAAAAAGAACTTACGATTAAGGAAGAAAACAGCAAATTATTAAGTGTGAAGGAAGCTGCGGAATATATTAATGAAGGTCCTGGTGTTGTTCGAAATTGGTTAAGAGAATTGAAAACGCTCATACCAGTCATTATTGGCGAAAATGGCTACCGATATTTCGATCAAAAAAGCTTAGATATTTTAGTAAAAGTTAAACAAATGCGTAATGAAAAACAAATGTCTTTAAGACAAATTGAAGATGAGCTGACAAGGCCTTTACCTGCCTCTATCCCCATTGCCACTGAAGCTACGGAAAAAATTCTTCAGGATTTACAAACAATCAAAGAAGAATTAGAACTCCAAAAAAATTTCAATCAAGTATTAGTACAGCAACTAAAAAAGCAGCAAGAGCATATCGAATTTCAGCAAGAACATATTGCCAGTCAAGAAAGAAAAATAACTTTATTAGAAAATCCAATTGTTCTAAAAGAAAAAGAGGAACAATACTATGCTAAATCTAGAAAGAAGAAGCTGGCCGATCTAAATGAGCGGGAAACGAAGGAGAAAAAAAGTGGATTTATCCGCCTCTTTTCTTATCGTTAATCGTTCCTTATCATAAAAAATAAGGATCTTCAGCCTTTAGTGACAGGGTGTTCGTTCACTAAAAGCAGAAGATCCCTATTTTTTTCTGTTATCGGATAAGCTTTTCAATATCTGCTTTTATCTCGCTAGGACTTGTACTTGGTGCATAGCGGTCCACGACATTTCCATTGCGATCAATAAGAAACTTCGTAAAATTCCACTTGATTGCTTTCACACCTAATGCACCTGGTGCTTCTTTTGTTAAATATTGATAAAGAGGATCTGCTTCTTTACCATTCACATCAATTTTAGCAAACATCGGAAAAGTCACACCGTAATTCACTTCACAAAATGATTTTATTTCTTCATTTGTTCCCGGGTCTTGACTCATAAATTGATTACTTGGAAAACCCAGAACCACAAACCCCTCCTCTTTATACATTTGATACAATTCTTGCAGCTCTTTAAATTGAGGAGTAAAACCACATTTACTTGCAGTATTCACAATTAATAGGATATCCCCTTTAAAAGTGCTTAATGCCTGCATTTTTCCATCCATCGTTTTTACTTTAAAATCGTAAATGCTCATTTTACACTCTCCTTATACAGTTAATAATGAATCAATCGATTGAAGTGCAGTTAAAGTTTTTTCCATAAATTCCATCATCGTAATCATATCATCTATCTGTTCTTCTGTGATTAAACGATTAAAATCAATCGTAATATGATTCAGAATCGTTTGCTCCGCCTCAAGTGGCTGATAGCTGATTTCTTGCCTAATCTTCAAATCTTTTCCCCATATCTCTTCCACTAATTGCTGTATCAAGGGATAAAGAGTTTTGTCTTGTTTATGTCGTAAAAAAAGATGAATATATACGGTTGCACCAATCCACTTTTCTTTTTTTACACTCGCTAAAAGTTCAGCCGATAAATTTTGTAAATCAGCGGATAATTCAAACATTAGCTTAGCATTTTGTTGATTTTTCAATCGAAAAGTAATGGTATAATTTCTTGATAGCTTACTACTATTAAATACATCATTTCGATCTAAGACAATAATATCCCCATCTAAATCTTTATCATATATCAAGCCTTCCATTACTGTTCTCATATTTTCAAACGCTGTGGGATCAAACATCCTTTGTTCTCCTTTTTCCTTAATACATCCGGATATTAAAACAATCCAACTGCTTTACCGTCTTCATCAACATCCATGTTTAAAGCAGCAGGAGTTTTCGGTAAACCTGGCATTGTCATGACTTCACCAGTGAGTGCTACAAGGAAGCCCGCCCCAATAGATGGCTTAAATTCACGGATTGTAATTGAAAATCCTTCTGGTCTGCCAATCAATGATGGATCATCGGATAAAGAATATTGTGTCTTCGCCATACAAATAGGAAGATGCCCCCAACCAAATTTTTCAAAGTCGGCAATCTGTTTCTTTGCTTTTGAAGAATATTCTACCCTATTCGCTCCATAAATTTTTGTGGCAATCGCAAGCACTTTCTCTTCTATTGTAGTATTAAGCGAATATAAATGTCGAAAACTTTGTTCTTTCTTTTCGAGAATCGCTAAAATCTTTTGAGCAAGTTCTATACCGCCATCTCCACCTTTTTCCCAAACCTCTGTTAAAGCAACAGGAATTTGTGCTTGTTCACAAAGCTCTTTCAACACACTAATTTCTAATTCAGTATCTGTTACGAATTTATTAATAGCAACAACAAATGGTAAACCGAATTCTTTAATACTTTCTACATGCTTTTGTAAATTAGCAAAACCCGCTCGCAGCGCTTCTATATTTTCAACACCTAGCTCTTTCTTCTCGACTCCTCCATGCATTTTTAAGGCACGAATTGTCGCAACTATCACGACGATTTCAGGATCTATCTCTTTATTCCTAGCCTTAATATTTAAAAATTTCTCTGCTCCTAAATCCGCACCAAACCCAGCTTCAGTGACAACATAGTCTCCTAATTTGACAGCAGCAGTAGTTGCAATGACACTATTGCAACCATGGGCAATATTGGCAAACGGACCGCCATGAATAATCGCTGGAGAATGCTCGATTGTTTGAACCAAGTTTGGTTTAATTGCGTCTTTTAAAAGTAATGTAAGCGCACCTTCTACCTTCAAATCTCCCACAGTTACAGGTTCTCTGTCTACATTATACGCAACGACCATTCGAGCCAGTCGAACTTTTAAATCATTAATATCTGCGGCCAGACATAAAACAGCCATAATTTCAGAAGCAACCGTAATGTCAAAGCCATCTTCTCTCGGAACTCCTTGTAATGGCCCTCCTAAACCAATCACTACTTTTCTCAGCGCACGATCGTTTAGATCAACTGCTCTTTTCCAAACTATACGGCGCTGATCAATACGACATTCATTGCCTTGATGTATATGATTATCTACTAAAGCTGCCAACGCATTATTGGCTGTTGTAATAGCATGAAGATCTCCAGTAAAATGCAGATTAATATCCTCCATAGGTAATACTTGCGCTTTTCCTCCGCCTGCTGCCCCTCCTTTGATCCCCATTGTAGGACCTAAAGAAGGTTCTCTCATTGCTATGACGGTTTTTCTCTGTAATTTATTCAACGCGTCTCCTAATCCGACTGTAACAGTTGATTTGCCTTCTCCAGCAGGAGTTGGATTAATAGCCGTCACAAGGATAAGTTTACCTGATTTATTATTTTTCAACTTATTTAAGGTTGATGCTGTTATTTTCGCTTTATATTTTCCATATAATTCAAGATCATCATCTGATAAACCTAGCTTTTCGGCAATATGTATTATTGGTTTCATTACAGCTTGTTGAGCAATTTCGATGTCAGATTTCATTTTTCGTCTATACCTCCATGATTATCCTCTGGTAATTTCAGTCTTCCTTTAACATTGTACATTAAAAGAGACATGATACATACACGTTTCGACAAAATCATTATCTTACAAACATACTTAAAAATAATCCATAAATCCCTTTTAACATTCCTTCCTTTCACAAGATTATATAATATCTTTCAAAAATTCAAAACATTATGATTGCGACATATTCCAATCAAATTTATAATAAGCTATGATATTGATGGGAGAAAGTAATAACTAATTTATCGTTTAAATGCGATTGATATGAAAAAAACGGCAGTGACACCACAGACAATACAGAAAAGACGATTATAACTATAGGAGGAGACATACCTTTATGCCTATAAGAATTCCTCAGCTCTTGCCAGCACGAGAAATACTTGAAGATGAAAATATATTTGTAATGGAAGAAGGGCGTGCAAGAACCCAGGATATTCGACCATTAAACATATTAATATTAAACTTAATGCCTCAAAAAGAAAAAACGGAGGTACAAATATTGCGTTTGCTTGGGAATACTCCTTTGCAGGTCAATATCTCCTTTTTGAGAACAGCATCGTATGAGTCAAAGAATACAAGTTCCTATCATTTGGAACAGTTTTATCGCGATTTTGAAGCAATAAAAACAAATAAATACGATGGAATGATTATTACAGGAGCGCCTGTGGAATTAATGAGTTTTGAAGAAGTTGATTATTGGGATGAATTAACCAAGATAATGGAATGGTCGAAAACAAATGTAACGTCTACTCTGCATATTTGCTGGGGAGCTCAGGCAGCTTTATTTCACCATTTTGGCATTAATAAGTATGAGTTGGAACAAAAGTGTTATGGAATTTACTCCCACCATGTCTTAAATCCGGCAGATAAATTAATGCGTGGTTTTGATGACAGCTATTTAGCTCCCCATTCAAGACATACTAATGTATCAATTGAAGAAATCAAAGCACATCCAAAACTTGAGCTGTTGTCTGCTTCTGATGAAGCTGGCGCCTTTATTATTAGTGGAAATAAAGGCAAACAAATCATGGTTACCGGTCACTTAGAGTATGATTCTAGCACACTTGCTGAAGAATATAAACGAGACAAAGAAAAAGGTTTAAATATTCACCTACCCCTCGGTTATTTTCCCGAGAATGATCCTAGTAAAAAGCCATTAAATAGTTGGCGGTCCCACGCTCATTTACTATTTTCCAACTGGCTGAATTATTATGTGTATCAAGAAACACCTTATGAGTGGAAATGACACACATCAAGTAAAAATAGCTGGCACATAAGATTCCAACTTAAAATAAGAGGTTGGGATAAAAGTATTTCAATTTAATATAACCCGAACAATTATACATTCATACTAAAAAGGATTCGTATAATTGTTTGGGATTTTTATTTATTGAAGAAAAAGGTTTGTGGTAATCACCCGCAGCCTGAATACACTTCGCTTTCCATGGGGCGAGCGCCAAGCCTCCTCGTTCTGCCGAGGAGGCTTAGGTTGCTCCCCGCGGAAAGGGAGTGTCTGTAACGCAATGGAACGAATTGGATTCACCACTAAATTAGAGATTGTTCGTCTTTATCCATTATTTATTTTGCTTTGTCCCACCCTTTTTAATGAGAGTTTATTTAACTGTTATTGCTTCCACTATTCGAAAAATATACTTCTTCGTATGGCTGAATAACGACGAAGCCCTCTCCCGAAAATTTCATTTGAATGGATTCTCCGCTGCCTCTTCCAAAAAATGATTTAAGAGTAATGTCTGTTACAAATTCTGGTTGTAGACTTCCCGACCAAGCAACTGTCGCATTAGGATCTGTGAATACAGGGTTATTTGGAGTAACTCTTAATGTTAATGGTTCGTAATGTGACGTAATCGCAACGATGCCACTTCCTGACAGGTTGATATTAAATAAGCCGCCAGAAAGCATCCCGGCAATTCTTTTCATTAACTTAATATCCCATTTGATAGACGGCTCAAATGCTAGTAAATCATTGCCATTTACAAAGATAGAATCACCATTTAAACGGAGAATGGAAATTTTCTTTCCTTGATCAGCTAAGTAAAGTTTACCCGTTCCTTCTGCTTTCATTAAAGAAGCACCTTCACCAGTTAACGCTTTTTTAAACATTTTACCTATTCCGTGTTCCAAAATACCTTCGCGAGTAAACCGAATATTTCCTCGATAAGAAACCATACTTCCTGCTTTCGCCCAAATTTTATTTGTTAAATTAATTTCAAGCATCCTTTCTGTTTCTAGTTCGAAAATTCCTTCATTTTTATCTTGCTGCTCTGTCTTAGCTAAAAACTCCTCTAAGTCATATCTCCCCATTTTCTCACCTCTTCTAAAATTGTTAATTTAAGGATATCATTTAGCTAGTTGCATGAAAATAAAAATATAGGGTAATGTTAAATATATTTTCTTCTATAATCTATCACTGCATCCGGCAATTCATGATAATTTCAAATGGGGTTGTATATACTATTTTATATACATTAATTGGCAAGAAAAAATCGTATGTGATTACAAAGAAAGGAGCTAATTATGGAAAAAATTGTTGCAGTAGAACGAAATTATATGGGAGACATTATTAGTTTTAAAACATCTAATGGTAGAGTAATTTCCTATCGAAAAGCTTTGCTTGATATCGAAACTGGGATAATTGACGGAGTAGAAATTATGGAAAATGAAAGAGAGCAAGAAGATTTACCCTACTCGATAATAGATAACTTTGACAATTATCCACCTATTTTTTAACCGTTTTCCAATAGACAATAAGGGCAATTCTCTGTAGGCGTTTATTCTGCTTTATTAAAGCACACACCTAGAGAAAATTGCCCTTTCTTTATTCGATTGAATCGTTTTTTTGCTGAATTATTTTTAACTCTTCTACATGTTTTGGATTCTCTTCAAAAAATTGCACTAAATCACCAATACGATCAATAGAGTCCCAGCTTAGATGATGTTCTATTCCTTCTACATCATCATATATATTTTCTTCTTTCACCCCAATAATTCTTAATAATTGCTCTAAAAGTTCATGTCTATACACTAATCGCTTGCCGATTTTCTTTCCTTTTGGGGTCAAAACCAAGCCTCTATATTTTTCATAAACCAGATACTCATCCTTATCCAATTTCTGAACCATTTTTGTTACAGAGGAGGGATGGACAGATAGGCCTTCGGCAATATCTGATACTCGTGCATATCCTTTATCTTCTATTAGGTTGTAAATGCGCTCAATGTAGTCTTCCATACTAGGTGTCGGCAATTCAACCCCTCCTTTACCAGGATTACTCCTTTTTTCTATTCTATTCCATCATGCTTGTCTACGTTATATGTATGTAAATACTTGTTTAAACAAAAAATTCACCTCTTTACAGAGGGAATAAACGTTTTAGAATAAGCTAGTTAAAATAGTGTGGCATAAAAGTATTTCTTAAGCATTTTACTATAAAAAAAATAAGGAAACAAGATTCTTTCTAACATAAGCTTCTTAAAAAACTCGTTCCCTCAAGTAAATTCCATGTGCTTTTATCTTTCTATTTTAGCACTGATACAAATTTGTAGCAAAATCTATTCGGGAAATTCCATTTTCCAACTAAAATACTCGTTATCCTGATTCTTCTCATATTTCATGATAGCATCAAATTTATTTCCTTTTTTGCTAATTAATCCTTTAACTGGCGCTTTCCCATTCTTGAGTAGTGCTTTAACCATCGTTTTCGTCGGCTTCTTCTTCATGGTCCCAAGAAATTTATCATTTTTCCAAATGACATATTTACAGCCATTTTTCCAGTTACTGCAGCCAAACCCCTTTTTTCCTTCTATAACAGCATGACCACAAAGGGGGCATTTCCCCAATACTTCTGTTTTGCCCTTGGTATATGTAACTTCTTGGATAATGATATCTTCTTCCTTCTTTATTGTTTCCACCGCGTTTGTTGTGAAGCTGCTAATTATTTGCAAAAATTGTTGTTTACTAAATTGTCCTTTTTCAATATCATAAAGTGTTTTTTCAAGTCTTCCTGTGAAATCTAAGTTAAACAAATCTTTAATTGGAAAGATTTCGACCATTCTTCTTCCTAACTCCGTACAAACTAAGCTTTTATTTTTTGCTTCTATATAACCAATATCTTTTAGTTTTTTTATCGTTTCAGCACGAGTAGCTGGCGTCCCAATGCTAAATCCGCTTAAAATGGATAATACATCTTCCTCTGTATCCGCATCAAAATTTTTCCCGCAAGTTTCCATCAGCCGAAGCAGTGTCTTTTCCGTATGTTCCTTTGGCGGCTGTGTAGTATGGATGCTAGTGGATGCTTTTTGTGTTAAAACCTCTTCTTGCAAATTTACTAACGGAAGCATAACATCTTTCGATTGTATATTTTCAATTTTTTTCCATCCCTCTACTAATTGAACTTTTCCTTTTGTTACGAATCTTCCTTTTAATTCCACTTGATTCACGCTTGTGATGATTCTCGTCTCTTCTACCTCAGCAACAGGCATAAATTGCATTAATAACCGATTTTTTATTGCTACATATACTTGTTCTTCCTCTTGGCTTAATTTTTTGGGGAGAACATAAGTAGGAATAATTGCGCTATGACTTTCCACCTTTTTATTATCAAAAATTCGTTTGGATGGCACAAATTTCACTTCATTTTTAAACGGTAAATCTGCGGCGAGGAGATTTACCACTTTTTCTGTTTTCGCAATAAGACTTTCTTCTAGGGCAATACTCGCAGTTCTTGGGTACGTGATATATTTCTTTTCATAGAGACTTTGCGCAACTTTTAATACTTTATCAGCTGTCCATCCCTTATATTTGCTAGTTATATAGCCTTGAAGATTAGAAAGATTAAACAAAAAAGGCGGATATTCCTTTTTCTTTTGTACCTTCTTATCTATTACAACTGCTGTTTTGCCTTTAATCTGTTCTTCTATTTCTTTCAAATATAGTTCTTCTTTAAACTTTTCTTCTTTGTTTTCTAGATAAGTACCTGTATAACTACTTCCATTTTCCGTTAAAAACGTTGCTTGCAGTTTATAATAATTTTCTGGAACGAAATTTTCGATTTCTTTATCACGATCATAAATGATTTTAAGCGTTGGCAATAAAACTCTTCCAATATTCAATGCCTTCCCTTTGCCTTTTTGATATTTCAAGGTTGCCACAGAGGTTAAATTAATACCAATTAACCAATCGGCCCATTGTCTGCTAACTCCGGCATCTTGAAGAGGTCTTAGCTCTTTATTAGAACGAAGATTATTTAATCCATTCAATACTTCATTCGGTGTCCATTCATTCAGCAATAGTCGGTAAACTTCTTTTTCCGTTTTTAAATTATAAATAATACTATCTCCAATTAGCTGTCCTTCTCGATCATAGTCACAGGCAGATATGATTGAATCTACATCTTGTCTTTTCATTAACCTATGAATAATTTTCAGTTGTTTTTCTGCTCCACGGTCGGGCTTGTCTCTATCTTTCGGATCAGACTTTACTTTATATTGAAATTTCGGAGGAATAAATGGAAAATTTTCTAATTTCCATGTAGACATTTTTTCATCATAGTCTTTCGCATCATTTAACTGCAATAAATGGCCAAAAGCCCATGTAACAATATAGCCATTTCCTTCAAAATAGCCATCTTGTCTGTTTTTTATTTTTAAAGCATCTGCAATGTTTTTCGATACAGATGGTTTTTCTGCCAATATTAATTTCATCTATATCACCTTTTTTCATAACTTACGTTTCTTGTTATTTTATACAAAATAATATTATAATCGCAAAAAAGATAATTGTATAGAAAGGGGAAAAGCAGTAGAAATGCAACTAGAGGATAATAGAAGTGTTTCAATTAATTTATAGAGATTACTATATTTATGCTATTAATTTACCAATACTAAAGGGAAGTTTGCCTATCCATAATAAATAGACGGAGAACATAGCAAATGAAATTCTCCGTCTTTCCTTAAGATAACTAATATGCCACCTTCAAGGATTTTTTAATTTGTAAATACTGTTCTAATTCTTTTAAAACAAAAAAAACATGCGCCTGTTCTTCAAATGAATCCCAGTCAGCAGGCAGTTTATCATGCTTGATCAGCTCTTCTACTCTTTGGAGTTTACTTAAAAATAATACGGCCGTATTTCCTGAATGGACACATAAACTAAGTTCTTCCAGAAAGTCTGCCACCAGCTCTCGTTGATTATCTAATGTCTCTACAGATAAAATTCGATCAAAAAGCCTTGATATAATCTCTAATTGCTTTTCTCGGATTGTGAAGTAATGATAATAATAATTCTCTTTTCGAGTAAAATGATTTTCTACATCACGATAGGCGACTGATTTTGCACATTGTACAATATCTGATGCACGCTTTAATTTTGAAGCATACTCTTCTGTGATTTCATTTGTCCGCAAGTAAACAACCATATCCATCAATAATGCTTTAAAATAGGACTCAATATCCTTTT
The DNA here is from genome assembly GCF_050971705.1 of Niallia sp. M35. NCBI lineage: Bacteria > Bacillati > Bacillota > Bacilli > Caryophanales > Bacillaceae > Niallia > Niallia sp. M35. The sequence goes on along the minus strand of NZ_JBPCEP010000008.1, from coordinate 143,379 downwards.
GATGTACTTTCATTTCCTTATCTAGACTAGGCATATAGCTATTAACAAGTAATGCTGCTCCAATTCCAATTACGATCAATGCCCATTCATTAAGAACAACGTCCCAAGTCATATGGTTGGTGGAATATATATGGAGGATAATAACAGTACTTGTTACAACCCCTTCATTTACCTTAAGTAAGACAGTGGTTGGGATAAATAATAGCAATAATAAACCAATGATATACGGTTCATACGCCATCCCCTCAAAGAAAATATAGGAAAATGGAATGGCAAGCATACATGCGATAAAACGTGAAAATGCACTATGCAAAGACTTTTTCTTCGAGTTTTGAACACAAAGTATGGTTATAATCGCTGAAGATACATAGAAATCTAAGTGAAAAAACTGGGCGATAGTTATTCCTATACTTACCGCAACTGCTGTTTTAAAGGTTCGATAACCAATTTTATATTTTTTCAGATTTCGCAAAGCTCTATGCATTTGCATCATCAATCACAACCAGTAACTAATAAATCATCCTGTAAAGAAGCTAACCTCGTATTTATTGCAATTTTATCACCAGGTTTTACTAAAAGTTCCACCACAGATCCACTAAAAGGAACACTGACATCTTTTATTTCTCCTGCTAATGTTCTAATAGTCAAAATTGGTTCCCACTCATAGAAATAAGCTTTTTCCTTCATTAGAATCTCACTAACAGTGCCTTCAAACGGACTAAGGATCATCTGGTCTTCTCTGGAAATTTCATAATACGGACTTTGACTGCTCTTTACAATCGTTTCAATCATTTTAATAAATCTTCCCTTTTATTTATTTTTTTACTTTACTTGTTTTGGGTTTATTTCATTGATAAATAAACTTAGTAATATAATAGTAATCATGTTAATAAAAACACATTTCCCCCTATAATTCAATGATTTCATGGATAATTTCTGCTTTTTTTCATAGGAAATTTTTGCATAAAAAACTTCTTTCAAATGTCTGTCAGGATTGAATCCCGCAGATATAACAATGAAAGCGCGAACAGGTTGTTTTTAAAATTATTTCTATTTGTTTTATGAAAAAAAACTAGCTGTTAGCTAGTTTACATAAAATACTTCTTTATTTTGCTGTCTGTTTGGATATACCAATTTTCTTTTTCAATAATGTTTGATACCGTTAAAATAAGAGATGGGATTTTTTCTACATTGAATACGATTAAGCCAATTTTTTTTACCATAATGACAAAGGACTCGCCATGTGAAAAACTAGGCAGCACACTCCCTAATTGAAGAATACTTTTTACTATCGCTTCCTTACTGTCTTCCTCTAGAACAATATTTGGGGTAAATCGCAAAATCCAATTTTCCTTTTCCATTGAAAATCGATACATTAAGCCACCCTCTTATTCTATTTCCTAAAAAAAACAAAACTGCTATTTCATCATATGTGGAAAATCATTATTTATGTAACCTAATAGTATGGGTAAAAACCTCTTTCAGATCCCTCCTTTTTTCCCATCCAAGTATTTATATTTTCATCCATTTATTTTGAATCACACCAAATTTAATCATCCTATGTATTCGTTTTCTTTTTATTCAGCTAATAAGAAAACCCTTCCAAAAATTTAATTAAGTTTTCCGAAAAAACGCTTAGAAACCTTGACTACATATGGGTAATCGTGTATATTATAGACATCATTTAACAAAATTCAGAATAATTATTTTCTATTATTATTTTGTTCTATGAAAATATTTATTTTATAGGCACAATTCATGTGTCTTGAAAGGCTTAGGAGGAAATTTATTATGCAAAACGGTAAAGTAAAATGGTTCAATAACGAAAAAGGTTTTGGCTTCATCGAAGTTGAAGGCGGAGATGACGTATTCGTACATTTCACTGCTATTCAAGGCGAAGGTTTTAAATCATTAGAAGAAGGACAAGAAGTTTCTTTCGAAATCGTTGAAGGAAACCGTGGACCTCAAGCTGCTAATGTTGTTAAACTATAATTAATAATAATATCTATTAATAATAGTATTCAGGGGATTTTGCAAGGAATTTTCTTCTTGCAAAATTCCCTTTTATTTTTCGCTTATGGAAAATGATCCCATCATTTTGAACTCGATAGTTTTTCCCCATATTCCTTTAGCTTATTTCCCACCGTACATTGCGAAATACAAAAGCGGTGAGCTCCCCTTTTACCATACTCTACTTTGTTTTGTCGGTATAGAAAACAATCTTTACAATAATCTTGCATTAATTCATCTGCTTCTTTCATCCATTTTTTTCTTTGCAAGCTTCACCCCTCCTTTCTTCTTACTGGCCGATTAGAGCAATTGCATTTTACTATAGATACGTTTCCCTTCTAACGCTTGAGTTGCCAGTTTATCTGCTTCCTTATTGTCGTTTCTGCTAATTGAAGTATAAACCATGCTCAAACGTAAAGTTTTGATTTTCGCCTCTATCCGATCGAGCCAATTATTTAAATCTTCTTCATAGCATGGCCACTCGCCTTCTAATTGTTTCAATACTACTTGGGAATCCCCTTTCACTTCACAAGTAACACCCTTGACTTCCAATTCTTCTAAGAGATTTAATGCATGACAAAGAGCAGCATATTCAGCTTCATTATTGGAGAGGATATCATGAAATAATTCATTTGCCCTAACTCTAAATTTCTTCTTTCCTTGATGAAAGAAAAGTACGACACCGATTCCCGCCGTTTTTGTTTCCTTATGGTAACCTCCATCAAAATATATCGTAAAGTCATGAGGCTCTTCTTCTATTTCTTCATTTAGTTTCCGTAATTCTTTTAATGTCCAGCTTGTGCCTTTTTCATCATAAAAAAGAATATCTGCTACATCATTACGTTTTTCCAACTCATCCCCTGCTTCGAGAGCCAGACTTGATTGGATCCAATCTGATGTAAAATAGATAAAATCTTTCTTTTTCTTCATTTGAAATTTATATTCTAATTTGTATTTCACAACGGAACAACCTTTCTACATATAGAATGACGTCAATAAGAGCGGGATTATTCTTACTGTCCGTTAAGGAAAAAACTAATTCTCTCCACTAAAAGATATAAAAATCCACTAATCCTTATGTTTTATAAAGATTGAAGATGGAGCCCAAAATCCTTTGGGCTCCTTCCTTCAGCTGTAGGATCTCTCACTTTCTCCCATCTACCGTAATCAATCGGACTTCTCAGTATTTCACTTTTTACTGTAACTATTGCAAAAGCAACGGACTTTTAGAAACCAATCTTTTCATTTATAATATTATACATCTTATTTCTTATTTTGTTTTTCTTTTCCACCTTGATGGAAACTTCCCACTCATCATAAGTCGATAGAAGTTTAATGATATATATACAATTTATACAATTAGTATGAAAATAAAATAGTCACAGATCGTACATAATCATTGCTTAATCATATCAAAATTTTTGGAGGTAGCAAAATGATTGAAGTTTATATAGATGGTGCTAGCGCTGGAAATCCTGGTCCAAGTGGTGCTGGTATCTTCATAAAAGGTCATGGTTCTGCAGAAAAATATTCATTTCCTCTTGGTTCAATGAGTAATCATGAAGCGGAATATCATGCATTGATAAAAGCCTTAGAAATCTGTATCCATAATAAATATCTTTCCGTAAGTTTTCGTACTGACTCAGACCTCGTAAGTCGCGCAGTGGAAAAGGAATTTGCGAAAAACAAAAAATTCGCTCCGCTGTTGGAGCAAGCATTAAAGCTTATCAGTCAATTAGAGTTATTCTTTATTAAATGGATTCCAAGTAATGAGAATAAAACAGCAGACGAATTAGCAAGAATTGCCATTAGAAAAAATAAATGAGGAAGTTTTCACCCATTCTGTTTAAGCCTTCCCATCAAAAGTAATAAAATATACATAGCATTCAAACTGGATTTTTTTAGAAAATAGTGATTTCAATCAATGGGAAAGTGGCTGGAGCAAGTCGCAGCTTGGTAAAAACCATTAATAATACTAGTAAGTAGTGCTGCTATCATACAACTGGTTATTTATGATTTCCCTGAAGTTAGTCAAGTAATAATCTAGATGACTGCAAATGATTAATGAAACAGCATTTAGACTATTAAGGTGCAAAATAACAGCTGTATAGCACGAAGGATACTTCTAAAATACTTAAAAAGAGCAAAAACCCTTGCGATTATAGGGATTTTCTAATAGCGTACCCATATAATCGCCCGGGTTTATCTGATGACGTCAAATATCAACTCTTCTGGATGAGAAAATAATATCCCCTTTTTCTAGAGGGGAAATAAGTGATTTCTTTTTATAAAGCCGATTACTTCTTTTTTTGTTTTCAATTCGTTGTCGTTAAACATCTCGAGTAAGGAAACGAAAAAACTGCCATCAAATTTTTTTTGTATTTTTAAAGTACATTCAATTGCAGTTATGACAAGTTCATCTGTAGCATTTGTATATGCTTTACCAAAATAAATAAAACCTATCACATCTTCACCAAAGGAAAAGCCTTTACTTTCTAAAAAGAGCAAAAATTCCTCTACCGTTTTCAAACTTAACGTACATTCCCCTCTATCCTTTTACCTATATGTTACTTTATATCACGACAATTTTCTAGCTTTTTCAACATTTTTCCGTCTCTTACCAAGCTTTTGTCACCTATTTTTCATATTCAATTTATACAATGAAAAAGGCTAGAGATCATAAGAACTTTATTTCTCTAGCCTTTTGTTTATCACCGCAGTAATGAACGTTTCTTTTTTGTAAATACATGGCCAAGAAAACCAACTAGTACACCTAATAAAGCTCCTCCTAACACCTCTTGAGGCTGGTGGCCAAGCATTTCTTTCAGTTTTTTTGGTGACTGCTCCTTAAAGGCGATATTTTTGTCTTTATTAATTTTACCGACTAACTCTCCTAAATCATTCACTTTTAAGGTTAATTCACCAGTCTGTCTTCTAATCCCTTGTGCATCATACATAACAATTAAACCAAAAATTAAAGACATAGCAAAGTCAATGGTTGGTAAACCACGCTTTAATGCTATAAATGTTGTAAGGGAAGATACGCCTGCCGAATGAGAGCTTGGCATTCCGCCTGTTTGAAAAAACAAGCCTTTATCCCACTTCTTTGTTTTAAAAAATTGTATAGGTATCTTTAAAAACTGTGCCAATCCAATACTAATTAAAGCAACATAAATGCCCTTGTTCATCTTCATCACCTCTTTCAAATAGTCTCTTTCTTTATGGATGATATTATTCTTGGTTGTTCATACTATGAATGATTTTTATTTCCACAACTAGTTGATGAGGTGAATACAATGAGTAAAAACCATGGAAACAGAGGAAAAGCAGCTGGAGGAGTAAATCCACAAGGGTACGGTCAAGACGCCGATATAACTCCATCTCCAAAAAGTAAATTGGAAAATGCAGCGAAAAAGAAAAATACAAAATAATGATAGTCCAGTAATTCTCTATGAGGATGAGGCTGTATTAAAGCCTCATCCAGCTTCTCTTATTCTTTTCCCCCTTCTTACAAATAGACATAGAATAAAGGAACAGAAAAAGAGAATCTGTAAAAATGTAAATGTCTAGTTTCCCTTAAAAAAAACCAAACGAATAAAAAAAGATTATACGAAACATTCCATTAACATTCCGCCTAATCTTTTGGGTTAATCTCTTATTAAAATAAAGTAAGTGCTTCTTTCTTTTCTACATAATGATGAAATCTTTTAAACTCTAGCTCTTCGAATTTTTTTACTGCAGTTACTGGATTGATATTTAAGTAACTTTCTTCTAGCAAACAGCTTACTGGTACGTCACATTTAATTTCTGCTAATTGCCTGCTTAAATGAAGCATTTCAAGATCCGCTTCAATCTTTGTTCGTTGTCCCTTTGTAAGAAGTGATAAATTAGCTAGAATTCCTTCGATATTCTCATGAACTTGCAGCAGCTTCAATGCTGTTTTTTCGCCAATTCCTTTAACTCCGGGGTAATTGTCGCTTGTATCGCCCATTAAGCCTTTTAAATCAATCATTTGTTTTGGTGTTATTCCTTTTTCTTCTTGAAAACTAGAAGGTGTATAAAGCATATAATTACCATAGCCTTTCTTTAATAGAGCTACGGAGATATGGTCATCTAATAATTGCAGGATATCCTGATCACCTGTAAGAATGGTGACATTAGCTTCCCCTTTCATTTGCTTTGCGATCGTTCCTATACAATCATCTGCTTCAAATCCTGCTACGCCTATATTCGGTACATTAAAACTTTCGACAACTTCCTTAACTAAATCAAATTGTGGAATTAGTTCAACTGGGGCTTCTGAACGATTCGCTTTATACGACGGATACATTTCTGTGCGAAATGTTGTACTTCCCATATCCCAACAGACCGCCACATGAGAGGGATTAAAATGTTCAATCGCTGTGAAAAAGTGTTTTACAAAACCATGAACCGCATTGGTTGGAATTCCTTTTGTATTGACCATAAATTGACCTGTCACTGCTGTAGCAAAAAATGCACGAAATAATAGCGCCATTCCATCTACTAACATTAGGTTTGCCTGTTTCTCCTTGTTCAAAATGCATCTCTCCTTTATCCATTAGTTCATTATAACAGAATCTCTAAACCTTGTGGCTGGTAGCTTTTTCTTTTTTTATTACTTACTTAAAAGAATAAATATCCGCTTAAGTATATTGACAATATTTTGTTATTGTTTTATAGTTGATTACACAACTAATCAACCAATCAACATTATAAGAAAGGGGCAGATCGTGAAAGCTGTTTTTGATGACTCAAAACCTATTTTTCAGCAAATTTCAGATATGATTGCGAATGAAATCGTCGAAGGTGAGTTGTTAGAAGGTGACCAAATTCCTTCCACCACCGAAATTTCTAAATTTTATCAAGTAAATCGTGCAACGGTGCAAAAAGGACTCGCTGCATTAGTGGAAGCTGGATATGTATATAAGCAACGGGGTGTTGGAATGTTTGTGTCTAAAGATGCTAAGCAAAAGTTGCTTGAAAAGCGCAAAGAAGAATTCTACAACGATTATTTAAAACCAATGTTTGAGGAAGCAAAGCGTCTTGAATTAAAAAAAGAAGAATTACTAAAAATAATTAAGGAGGATTATAAGCATGATTAAACTCGAAAATGTCTCTTTTTCATATGGAAATACGCCTGCTCTGCGGAATGTAAGTATTGAGGAAATAGAACCAATCATTATGGGGCTCTGGGGTCGAAATGGTTCTGGTAAAACAACGTTTATGAAACTTTTAGCGGGTATGGAGAATATTGATGCAGGTACAATCAATGTAAGTGGAATTATCCCATATAATAATACAGAAACAATGAACAATATCACTTATATACAAGAAAATCATCCATTCTCGATTCTCTGGAATGTCGAAGATGCCTTACATTACGGTGCATTATTTAACAAAAACTGGGATGCAGATTTAGCCGAACATCTGGTTTCCCTATTCGAACTACCACGGAAAAAGAAAATCAAGAATTTTTCTAAAGGTATGCAAACGATGTTACAAATCATCCTTGGTTTAGCTAGTAAATCACCTGTAACGATAATGGACGAACCAACAAATGGACTGGATGCTCATATGAGAAAACAGTTCTATGACGCACTTTTAAATACGTATGAAGAAGATCCACGTTTAATCATTCTATCGACACATCATATTGATGAAATGGAAGCATTGTGTGAAAAAATTGCCGTCATTAACGAGCAGACAATCGTACGGTTTGAGGAAACAGAAGAATTAAAAAGTCGTGGAGTTCATTTATCTGGATTAGCTTCAGCAATTGAGCCTTTAATAGAAGGATATCCCATTTTAGAGAAAAGAAAACTCGGAAAACAAATGACTGTGATGATGGACGACATCTATTCGGATAACTGGATATCTAAAGCAAAAGATGCAGGTGTTACTATAGAAAAAGCTAAATTACAGGATTATCTTGTTAACTATACAACCAGAAAAGAGGGACAAAAAATATGAATACTTTTAGAGGACCATTCCGATTAATGATGCGAGAAATGAGCATGACATTTTATATCAACGTTTGTATTACTTTTGTTCTGTTTGTTTTTTATAATATTTTAGGATATATAGGTGTAGCAGAATCTGGTTCCTTTATTTTGTTCGGTCCCTTATTTGTCGTTTTCCTTTTATACCCATTTATTAATTTTACTAGTTATCAATATATCCTTTCATTAGGCGGGACAAGAAAACAGTTTGTATTAGCTTTCTATCTTTCCGCAGCCATTTATAGTGTTTTGAGTGGAGTAATCCTTAATTTATTCTATCTTTTCACTACACTATTAACAAGCGGCAATTATCTTTTTCACTTTGCAAAATTCATCCACACCACAAACTGGCTTATTTATTTTTGGATAGATTTTTCTTGGATTTTCTTTCTATTTAGTTTGGGAATGCTAGCAAAAACGGTTTGGTTTAATTACGGAACGGCGTTTTTACTCGCTGCATCCACGTTACTGCTAATACTCGGAACGATTGCTGTTATATTTGGTGATATGAGCATCTTCATAACCACATTTTTTGAACATCATTTAAAATTTGTTGCCATTTTATTTGGATTATCAATTGTTTTTCTTTTATTGTCTTATTCCTTAATGAAAAATGCGCCTTTAGAAAAAGGAGGACGGTTGAATTTCAAACAATATAAACGAAATAATGTAGTCATTCATAGGTAAACAAACACTATAGATAAATAATAGAATATGAATATTGAGGGCAGCATCTATGAGTCTAACGAGGCATTCGGATCCGCCACAAGGAAATAAAGCCAAACAATCACTTAAAAGTTTGATTGTTTGGCCCTATTTTTGTTCATTTCCCATAAAATTAAAAGTTAGTCTCATTCTTTATATTTTTTCAAAGAGAATTCTCCTCTTTTTCATCTTTCAAGTCAATTGGCAAACAGGTTTCAACTTCATTTTCTTCATAAGAAATCCAATCACTAAAACTGCCTGGATAAAGCTTGACCTTATCAAGTCCAGCCATTTTTAAGGAAATAAAATTAGGAGTAGCAGTTATGCCAGAACCACAATAGACAATATATTCTTTATTTGCATCTAGAGAAGAGAATCTACTCTTTTGCTCCCTTTCTGCTAAAAAGAAGCCGTTTTCTATCCCTTCTGTCCATACAAAGTTTATTGCTCCTGGAATATGTCCCTTTTTCTTATCAATTGGCTCTATTTCTCCTGTATACCTTTTATGCTCCCTAGAATCAATCAATATCTTATCTTGGTCTTTTGTTTTTACTAATTCTGAAACCTCCTCATAAGTGGCAATCATATGCGACTGAATCAGAGGAGAGAAATTACTCTTTGAAAAAGCAGGGACTTCTTGTGAAGTAGGATAATCCTTCTTTAGCCATTCCTTATAGCCGCCATCTAAAATGTATGTTTTCGAATGACCTATATAGTTCATTAGCCACCATAGTCTCCCGGAAGATGCCCCATCCCCATTATCATAGGCAATGACTATTGTATCCTTTGCAACACCTATGTTTTCTAACTTATGAACAAATTCTTCTATATTTGGCAATGGATGCCGTCCCCCATGGTTGCTGATTGGAGCGGAAAGATCTTTTTCCAGGTGAAAATAAACACTATTTGGGATATGACCTTTTTTATACCACTCGATACCGGCATCAGGATTCTTTAAATCACAGCGACAATCAATTACCCTAATCGTATCTTGATCTATGTTTTTATTTAACCAATCAACACTTTTTACAATTTCCATCGTTATCCCTCCACGACTGTTCTCTTTTCTAATTCGTTTGTTGCGCAAACTCTGTTTGTACTGATTCTTTAATAATCCACTCTAGTTTTTCAATATTTTCATGTTCAGTTAATAATGCCGTTTTGCCATCATAATATTCGGCTACTTGTTCTTTCAGATTAACAAGAAGTATATCGATATGTTGTGCAAACAATTCTTTATAAAAAGCAAAAAAGGAGTTAGTTTGTTCCTTTATATATTTGTTACCATGCTCATCCACCAATTGTTCCATTTCTACTCCCATATTCTTTCGTTCATTCTTTTCAAAAAAACTCTTCGGATTTTTGTAATATTTGATGCCAATTTTATTAAGAATAGTATCTAATTCTTTAAAAGGGGCATGAAATATTATATTAGAATCTAACTCTCTTTCTATTTCTTCTTGTAAACGAATTTCTTTATTGATAGACTGAATCAAATGCCGAACTTCCTCATAACCCTCTATTTTTTGTTTATAAAAGAGTTGATCTAGTCTCACGTTTACTGCTCGTAACTCTTGTTCAAATTCAAAATTCAACTGAATGAGAAACGAAGTAGTCGCAAGTGATATTTCCCTTTTCTTATTGTCTCCTCGTAAGATTGATGGATGATAAGCTTCCTTCATTATCTCATGCAGTCGAAACATCACTCTTTGCTTTATATAAAACAATTGCTCCTCTACTTCCATTTTGAATTTTTCCAGAGCATGCTGGAAATCTTTACTTTCTATTTGAGATAGAATGGTCCATTTTTCCTCCTTCAATCTCGATAACTCTTGTTCTGCTACTTCTTTTTTTGCAAAAGTTGATTCCACCAATTTCTTTAATAAATCTATTGTTTCCACGTAATCTTTTTGAGCAGATTGAAGCATCATGGACAGCCACTCATGCTCGATAAAGTCATACATTTGTTCTTCTGCTTTTTGCATCCACTTCCCGTAAACATCATGCTTATAATAAAGACTAGAAACAGGAAGAATTCTTGGCGAACGTATCCCATATAACTGCAATTGCTCTTGCAAATATTCCTCTACTGCTGCTTGCTCTTCTTGATCCTTTGCTAAATCAATTGCATTAATGACAAAGAATATTTTATCCTTTTCAAAGGCATCCTTTAATCGTCCAAGCTGCATTAAAAACGCACGGTCTGCTTTGGAAAATGCGTGATTATAGTAGCTGACATAAAAAATACAATCTGCCTTTTTCATAAATTCAAAGCTTAATTCCGTATGTCTGCTGTTAATGGAGTCTCCTCCTGGAGTATCAACAAGTGTTATTCCTTTTCTCGTAATCTGACAATCAAAATAAACATCAATGGATGCCACGAAACAAGAGGTCTCTTCTATTGCCACATAATTTGAAAGCTCTTCTAATTCAATATTGGTCTCACTGCCTAAATAATGACGATGGTCAGAATACCCTTTCAGGAAAGCTTGAAGATAGCGAAATTCATTAGCATATCTCTCCATTGGATTTGCCGCGAGCGTGTTTATTATCTTTTGTGCAGCTTCTAAAGAATTGGCCTCTTCCTTCACTAGCTGTAAATAGTCATTTATTTCTCTAAGCATTTCTGACTCTGACTTCCATTTTACAATAACTGTTTTATGTGGATGCTCTTCATCAATTGGTAATATTCTGTTTATGGTAGCAGTTGTTGGGTTTGGTGATACCGGCAAAATGGGATAATCAAGTAATGCATTGGCAAATGAAGATTTTCCAGCACTAAAAGCTCCAAATAAGCATATAGTATATGTTCGATTTTCAATAATGGCAGCTTTATGGAATAAATTCTTCGCTATATGCGCAAATCCCTTTACTTGTTGAAGCCTGCTGCTTAAAAAGCGCAACTGTTTTAATAATAAATCTGTATCCATTTCCTTCCTTTCGTTTTGTTTTTGAACTTCAACAGGTTTTAGATTCTTTTGTACGTTTTTTGTTTTGGAAGAGGATAGTGACCGATAAGTTATCTCTTCCTCGCTTGTATCAAGTAAACTTCGCAAAATGCTCTCGTCTACGTTTTGTGCTTCACAAAGATGTTCCAGCTCTTCTTTCCACACTTGCCATTTAATCTCTACTTCTTCTTTTTTCACCTTACAGTTTACAAATGCTTGCCATTTCTTTTGTTCTTTTAGAAGGTTTTCTTTTTCAATCTGTAATTGTTGCTTTCGTTCTTCTTTCCACCTATTAAATAGTTGGGTGATTTCTTTCCTGAAAGACTGCTTCAAATCATTTTCAACTGTTTCACAATAGACTAGAACATAATTTTCGGAAAGCTGTGCGTTTTTATTTACTAACGCTTTTAATGTCTGGATACTTAAAATAGATGTCAGTCCTTTAATTAGCGAAAAAAACTCTGCCTTCCCCTGTTTCTCAAAAAACTGAGATAATGGTGTTATTAATTGAATTTGAACAAGCTTTTCCAATTCTGTGTAAAAAGTTAAAAGTCTATCTTCTCTTTCCTTTTGCGTTTTGCTTTTACTACCAAATAGGCCAATTTTAAAATTTTTCTGTTCTGATTCTAGATATGATTTAGCCAGTTCCCGAAGATTATATGGCATGATATAGGCATTCTTAATAATTGAATGCCACTCATTTTCTAATGACATTACTGTTTTATTTTCAGTTTCATCCATTGTTTGAATGGCTTTTTTGGTTGACTCTAAGCTTGCTTCTAAAGAATGATACTCTTCTTCTGTTAATTCTGATAACTGATCTTCGAAAGGAGCGATTATTTCAGCATTCTTTGTTTCTATAAAGGAAATATGATCTTTATATAGCTTTTGAAAAGATTCTTCCAAGGAGTAGGGCAGTATTAACTCTTGTTCTTCCATTTTTCTTATAACATAGGTCTTTAATTCTGCCAATCCTTGATAGAAATAATTGGTTTCGATTAAGGTTGTAAAGAATATTTTCTCTGGCTTTATCCCATAGGATAAAAAAGAATCATATACACTTTGCTTAAAATCTGCAAACGAAATTTCTACTTCTCGATGTTTATCCATCTGATTAACAATTAACACAAATTTCTTACCTGAATCCACAAGCTCTTTTGTAAAGTCAAAGTTGATTTCCGACTGAACATGATTATAATCAACTACATAAAAAATAATATCTGCAAGATGGATACTAGATTCTGTTGCTAATTGATGAGCTTGATCTGTACTATCTATTCCTGGGGTATCCATTAAAATAGCATTCTTTATTAGCAGCTCCGTATCTAATCGAACCTCTAATTCCTTTATATCCTCCACTCTTTCTGTTGCCTGTAGAACTGTTTTGATATCAAGCACTTCTTTATAGACATCTGCTTGATTAGAATGATATAAAACTTTCAGCTGCTTGCCACCCTTTTTTACTCGGATAATATTAGCTGTTGTTGGAATAGGACTTGTTGGTAAAACTGTTGTACCAACTAAGTTGTTAATCATGCTTGATTTCCCGGCAGAATAATGACCACAAAAAGTTGCAATAAATTCTTGTCTTGTCGCTTTTTTAATAAGCTCTTGCAATCTTTGCGCAGTTTGTTGATCATCATATGCCAAAAAATATTGGTAATATGCTGCCCATTTATGTAATGTGTCTATATTCGTTGAAAGCATGATATACTCCTTTTCATCTATGTATTTCTTTTATTTTAACTATTTTCCACATAACAATAAAGTAAAATAAACTGAAAATTGAAAGCGAAGACAAAATAACTTGGTTCATTTTCCTTGTAATTTAAGTACTGACTAATGTGTGTGACGGTAAGATAAGAAATACCCTTATAACTTTTTCCCTCACTATAATTTACATAATAAAATAAAAAACTGTTTTTCCTTTACAGCACTATGTACCTACCTGTAGGAGTGCTGTAAAGGAAAAACAGTATAATCCTTTTTATATGTTATTTCCATTATTTCGTTGCATTTGTAGTATTATGTAAAACATATTTCATAATAAATAAATAACTGATAATCGTTACACCAATAGGAAAAGCTATCATTCGTTACACCCCTATCATTTTACCTGAGAATAATTCTCTATCTCAATTAAATAATATCACTATTGAAAATCATTTTCAATAAGAAAAAAGTTATCCAATTTTTAGTATTTTTTCTTATAAAGTCTGTTAAACCAACAAAAATAGGAAATATGCACCACGAAAAATAACCTATTTTCATGAAAAAATATAAACAAAATAGGTCTAATTTATGATAAGATATTTTTATCAGACGGATGGGGGAATAGTTAGTGACATTAACAAAAAGTACTACTGAAATTTTAAACGCAACTATAGAAGCTGTAAAAGGTGTTATTCCCTGCGAACTACAAATTGAGAAGCCAGGTTTAACTGTATCACCATTTATTTTACAATCTTTAGGGGTTTTAATAGGATTAACAGGTGATTTCCGTGGTCGAATTATTATTGACGGAAACGAACAGGTTTTTGGTAAGATTGGCGAATCCATGTATGGGATGTTCTTGGAAGGGCCAATGCTAGAATCATTCTCTGGGGAATTAGGTAATATGCTTGCTGGAAATTTATCTACCTTTGTATCTCAAAGTGGAATTGAAATAGATATTACACCACCTACTGTTTTAGCAGGTCAAACGAAGCTTTCTGGGTTTGATAAGGCTCTAACCCTGCCGATTTCGCTTCAAAATATTGGGCAATTAAACATTGTGCTAATTTTAGAGATTTAAAGTATTGTTTTGACAATCTTTTAGCTTGCCACATTTTTTTGTCTCATAACTTGTTTGTTATTTTCCACATGATGATAGATAACTCTTATTGCATATTATCATAGAACAAACACGAAAAAAGCAGAAGTAAATATTTCTTCTGCTTTTTTCACAATTTACTTACTATCTGTATGGCTTTGTACTTCTATTTTTATTAGATTCTCCGCTTTATGCCCACAGCATTTGCATATTGTCTTTTCTTTATAGATGGTCAGGCAGTAGCTACAATAATAATTCACCATATATATCACACTCACTTCTTCATAAACATATATTAGTATATTTATCAATTGTGGAATATGTGCCGAAACGAGAGAAGTTTACCCGCTTAGCTTATATTCTGGTTTATTGAGAGCTACCTTATAAAAATCCCTCCATATCGCGATCGGAGGATAGATCTATTAAAGTTCAAGCTGATAAACATCACTATATTTTTTGTATAAATAATCAATTAAATATTGGGCGTTTAATCCTTCCCCTGTTACATCCTTTAATATTTCGAGCGGTTTTTTCATTTTCCCAAAACGATGAATTTTTTCATTCAGCCACTCTTTAATAGGAAGCAAGTTACCCTGCTCTAATAACGCATCGAAATCAGGTATATCTTTCACCATTACCTGCTTTAGTTGGGCAGCATACATATAGCCTAGAGCATAGGATGGGAAATATCCAAAGCTTCCCCCTGCCCAATGTACATCTTGGAGAACACCCTCTCCATCATTTTCAGGAACTACCCCCAAATAAGTTTTGTACTTTTCATTCCATATAGCCGGCAAATCCTTCACTTCGAAATCACCATCAAATAAGCCCTTCTCCATTTCATAACGGATCATAATATGTAGTGGATATGTTAGTTCATCTGCTTCGATTCTAATCAATGAAGGCTTTGATTCATTAATTGCTCGATAAAAGTCTTCCACAGTCACTTCATCAAATTGACCATTAGCAAATGATTTCAAAGCTTCATAATTATGCTTCCAGAAAGCAAGATTTCTTCCCACAAAATTTTCATAAAATAGTGATTGGGATTCATGAATACCCATTGAGGTACCAGTGCATAATGGTGTTCCGATTAGCTCTTTCGAAATATTTTGTTCATACAGTGCATGACCTGCTTCATGGATCGTTCCAAAAACTGCCACTCTAAAGTCAGATTCATCGTATTTAGTTGTAATTCGAACATCTCCAGGATTGATTCCAGTCGCAAATGGATGCACCGTTTTATCTAGACGTCCAGCATCAAAATCGTAACCTACTTGTTTTAATACATCAAGACTAAACGCCTCTTGATTTTCTGCTGGAAATGGCTGATATAAAAAGTCAGTAGTCGGGCTATTCTTTGAAGCAGCAATTTTATGTACTAACGGGATAATTTTATCTTTTACATTTGAAAATACTTCATCTAAAATCGCAACCGTCATGCCTGGCTCATACATATCTAATAAAACATCATATTTATTTTCTTTATGTCCCCAATATTCAATGAATCGTTTATTCATCTCTACTAATTTTTCAAGATAAGGCTGAAACAAGGAAAAATCCGCTTTTTCTTTCGCTTCTTCCCATACACTTTCCGCTTTTGATTGGAGCATCACATATTCTTTATGTTCGTCTGCAGGAATTTTTTTATTGCGATCAAATTCCTTTTTCATTTCTTCCACTGTCTTTCTTGTAATTGGTGATAATTGATCTTGGATACTTTCCTCAGACAGAACAGTAAGATAGGCCTCTAGCTCTTCAGAAGTTGATAATTCAAATAATTCAGAAGATAGGACACCAATTACTTCTGTTCGTTGGTCTACTCCCTTTTTTGGAGCACCTGTACGTAAATCCCAGTAAATTAGAGCAAGTGCTTCATTGTATGCCCCTATCTTTTTCACATAATTTAAAAATTGTTCTTCCATTTCTTTTTGATTAATAGACAATATACTCTCCTCTTTTCTTATCTATATAATTTTATCTTAACATATTGTTTTGCGTTGAGATATAGGTATTCCAAGCAAATATACAACCAAACAATTAGAGGAATGTACTTAGAAACTTTGTATAACCTAAAAAAGGGTTGTGGGTATCACGCACAGAATCGGACAACCCTATAAGAGAATAACCATACAAAAAACTCATAAGATAATTCATGCATTGTTCGATAACAACTTAGAATTTCTTATGAGTCATTTTATTATTTAACCAATTACATTGCTGTTACTGGTAATGCTTCGATTACAGCATTCTTTACTAGGTCTGCTACATTGGTATCCATACATAAATGAATGGTACCTTTATCTTCATGTGTACGGATTAAACGACCAACACCTTGACGCAGTCTTAATACCATATATGGTAAATCGACTTCTAGAAAAGGATTTTCCACATTTTCCCGTTTGCTTTTATAAACCGGATCATTTGGAGGGAATGGCAAAGAATAGATAAATACGTTTTCTAATGATCGCCCTGGTACATCTAGTCCTTCCCATAGGTTTACTGCACAAAGGATTGATTGTTCCTCATTTTGAAATTTTGAAACAAGGGTACTAATTTCTCTTTCCCCTTCAAAATATATCGGCAAAGAAAATTCCTGTGGCAGATTGTCCTTAAATCTAGCTAAATCTTCTTTACTATTGAAAAGAACAAGCGATCGACCATCTGCTTTTATTAACTCTTCATAACAATATGCTTGTTTTTCTTTGTCTTCATTCTGATTGAATGACTTAATATATACAGCCATATTCTCTTCATAATCAAACGGAGAATCAACAGAAAACGATAAATAATCAGCTGCGCCAATACTTTTGGCCATATATTCAAAGGATTTATTCTCAGATAATGTTGCCGAAGAGAAGACAATCGGTTTTTGTTGACTAAATACTTCTTCTTGCATAATATCTTGTACAAGTCTTGGCATAATAACAAGTGTTCTTTCCCCGTTATTTTCCTCAAACCAGGTTATTCCGTTCATTTCCTTTAAAAATAACCCTAACGAATGAGAAATCTGCTCTAAATATTCTTCTACAACTTTTAAATCGTACTCATTGATAACATACATTTCACTTTCAAAGACAAGCTCTTCCTCTAGCTCAGAAATATAGCCTGCTAATTTTTTACCGGCTTGGATTACTCGATCCGTTTTTTTGATTTCCTGTTTATCTGAACCCTCTGTTTTATAGGAAGCATCTGTTAGTTCTCTAAAAAACTGTTCATTTTGATAAATAGTTTCTTCAATAATATTTAAGGTTTTCTCACGTACATCGTTTGCCATTAAACGCGTTAAGAGATTTTCTAAGTTTTGCTCTGTCAATCGGTATGTTAATGCACTTTGGGCAGCATATTCTAATAAATGTCCTTCATCAAAAACAACACAAGCACTATCAGGTAATAAAGGAAGCTGTCCTTCCCTTTTTCTAGCTTCTTTTGTCCAAATATGCTCCATATAAAAGTCATGAGAACAAATGATTAAATCCTTAGCATTACGATAGTAATCTCGATGTAATGTCTGCCCACAGCGATGTCTTTTATCACAAGTAAAACAATCTTGCATGGAATCCCATGCTACCCCTTCCCATTCCTTATCATTCAAATCTGGATAGTCTTTTCTGTCTCCATAGGGTGAAAAAGATTGTAATGAACCTGTTCCGTGCACAAAATCTGGAAGGCTGTCATAAATCGTATTATACGTATCTTCGAATGTAATTTTTTGATCCAGTTTAGTTAAGCATAAATATTGATTTCGTGATTTAGCTAAACGAACATCAATATTTAATCCAAGCGCCTCCTCTAACTTTGCAATATCGCCTTCTTTTTTAACTAGCTGTTCAATTAACGTCTCATCTGAACAAGCAATAATGGCAGGCTTGTTTACATAACGGGCATAACAAATGCTATATAATAAATAGACAAAGGTCTTTCCAGTTCCTACTCCAGCCTCTGCAAAAATTGTTTTCCTTTCCTTAAACGCTTTTTCTAATTGATAAGCCATATATACTTGCTCATCACGTAGTTCATAACCTGCTTCTGGAAGAATGTCATAAAAGACATCGCCAATCCATTCTCCCAGCTTCTCGTAAAATGATTCAGTTTTTGATACTTCAAATGGCATGCTATTTTGCATGTAAACCCCTCCGACCTACGAATTATGCTGCTTGTCTTTAATCTTTATCTATTTAATAAGCAAAGAATAATTTGCTTAATTTTTTCATGACGAACCTTAATCATAGTCAATTTGACTGCAATATTCAAGTGAAAAGAGGGTTGCCTTCAAAAGAATCAGGCACCCTCTCTTACATCATTTCATTATTATTTGTTTTGTGGATTATAACAGTTTGCTTTCTCTTACCCTCTATCCCTTGATAAGGAATAAGTCATGGCCTGCTGAACCATTTGTTGTGCTGTAGATAATTGCTGTAAAACAGCTTGATCGGCAATACCTTCTTCTTCTATTAAATTCACTGATGAATTTAAAGCACCGATTATTTTTGTATAATCTATATTACTATCTTTCATAAAACTTCCCTCCAGAAAATTACGTATAGAATAAATATATACTGTTACTCAAAAAATATACTTATTTATCAGATGTAACTTCCTAAAAAGCAGACTTTATGTATTAGTCTCTTTTTCGCTTGCCCCAGTATTGATAATAATCTGTTCGAATGAATCCATTGAATAGTTTGCGTTTTTTCGTCGCTTTCCTGCCATAATGTGTTTCAAACTCTTCATCACTTGTAAGCATATAAATAGACCATGTTTCAAGTGGTGCAAATGCTTGGCCCATTTCCTGATACATTTTTTGAACAGACGGTTTATCGCCTAACCGTTCTCCATATGGCGGATTACCCACAATAACACCATTCTCTTTCATTGTGGTAAAATCTCTTACTTGCATTTGCTTAAATGTAATAAGGTCTCCCAATCCTGCTTCAAAAGCATTTTCTTGCGCTATTTGAATCATCCGATGATCGATATCTGTGCCAATGATTTCCAGTGGTTGATCATAGTTTGCAATTTCTTCTGCTTCTTGACGTACCTCTTCCCAGACTTCACTTGGCATCCAATCCCATGTTTCCGAGATAAAATCACGATTAAAGCCAGGTGCAATATTTTGCCCAATTAAAGCTGCTTCAATTGGAATGGTACCAGATCCACAAAAAGGATCTACAAAAGGTCGATCCGCAGTCCAATTGGTTAATAAAATTAAGGCAGCAGCAAGTGTCTCTTTTAAAGGTGCTTCCCCTTGCCCTGCACGATATCCCCTTTTATGGAGTCCTTGTCCTGAAGTATCAATCGTTAATGTAACGATATCCTTTAAAATAGCAACTTCAATCTTAAATAACGCGCCGTTTTCCTCTAGCCAACCTGTTTTCTTATAATGAGTGCTTATCCGATTAACAATCGCCTTTTTAACAATTGCTTGACAGTCCGATACACTAAAAAGCTTTGATTTCACAGATTTACCTGAAACAGGGAATTGTGCATTTACCGGAAGATATTCTTCCCATCTTATTGCTTTCGTTTTTTCAAAAAGCTCATCAAAGGTTGTGGCTTTAAATTCAGCAACTTTAATCTTTACACGATCAGCAGTACGAAGCCACATATTACTTTTTGCAATTGCCTTTTCGTCGCCTTTAAATAAAACCTTACCATTATCAACCGTACATTCATAGCCTAGCTCTCTTACCTCTTTTGCAACTATTGCTTCAAGTCCCATTGCTGCAGTAGCAATTAAGTCAAAATTTCTCATAACGACTCCTTTATCATCCTTTTAGCTGTATTTTCTTATGTATCATTATTACTCTTTCTATAGCTTCAAATTAGTATGTATATTCCATATAAAAAGGATGACCAGATTATATGAATGACATACTGATTAGAAAAAATTCTCCCAGCATATCAGACACAAATCTACGTGTCACCCTTTGTCATGTTATTATCATCATAATCAATATCACGCTCTATAAGCCATGTTCTGTTCCTTTGTACTCATGCGACTTTTTATCTCGTACTAAGGCGGTAATCATCTATCTACAGAAATTAATTTCTGTCCTTCTCTTCCGTTCATTTCCTCAGAGAAAGTTCCCCTACCATAATTTGGGTTTCTCGCTCGTGGGGTTTACCTCGTTCCACCCTTGTCATTTCTGACAAAGCTACGTCACTGTGGCACTTTAAAAGTATTCATACCATATCCGAAGACTTAGGTATTTTCCCTGCCGTCAGCATTAATATGCTGCCCTAGCTTATTTTTTGACTAGGCACGAACACTACAAGCATCTCAGCTTGTGCGAGCATGGACTTTCCTCTACAAACAATGTTTGCAGCGATTACCAAAGCGTTTTATTGATACAATAGCTATTATAGTTGTTTTACCTAGTTAATGCAATGGTTATTATAGGAATTTATAATCTTTCCAACTACAATAATGCACAGTCTATTAAATAACATTAATCATATAGCTTACTTCCAAATACATGCTTTTCTAAATTAGATAATCTTTTTAAGATATCGAAGTTTGTAGTTCCAGCTGTCGTTGGAGCAGGCTGTCTACGACTAGCTTCCTCTGCTAGCTTCTTCAAACGTAAATTCTCTTGTTGCAGTTCTTCAATTTCTTGGTGAAGGGTTTCATAATCTTTAATAATTAAATCCAAAAACTTATCAACTTCTTCTGGTTTATAGCCTCTTACACCTGTTTTAAATTCTTTTTCTAAAATATCTTTTGCTGTTAGTTTCATTTTATCTGATAGCATTTATCGCTCACCTCAGTCGATTACCATTTATCTCAATTATTTTTTCAAAGAAACGCCATTTTGTCAATAAATCTATTAATACTCGTCCTGAAACCTTATTTCTTCAACAATATCTTGGAGATCTGAAAATTGAATTTTACGAATTTCATACGTGTTTTGCTCTTGATACTTTAGTGCTAGCTCATATAAGTACTTAGGACTACCAGGTTTCTCTTCATCATAAAAAAGCAGTAATGCATCACTTTTTTTTAGTAAAAAAATATTCTTATCTTTTAATTGCTGGGGACTCTCATAGGGCTTCTTCGAAACAGAATCAACAAAATCAGCTTGCATGATTATTTCTTCATACCATTCTTGATTAGCCTCTTTCCAATTCTGTTCCTGTTCAAGGAAAGGCGTAATCACCCCTAGTTTTAAGTCTGGGTATTCTTCCATCTGCAAATCATATACTACTTCTGCAGCCCATAGCTCTGTTCCAAGCTGGCCACTAATTAATACCCACTCAAGTCCTTCTTCCAGCATTGCTAGCAAGTTCTTTCTAATTGCTATCTTTATGTATTCGGCTGCTAATTCGTCTCGCTTAAATATTCCAATTTCGAAAGGCTTATAGCCAGAAATGACGGCTATTTTCATAATAATATAAGGAACTCCTTCACAATTACCGTAGTTACTTTAAAATATATCATAAATATATTAACCCATAAAGAATTTATACTTTTTTAGCCAAAGATTGCTTTTCCCAGCCAGTCTAACATTACAGATTCATTATATGATAAGTATTTGATAAAATGAATGAAAATAATCCACCTAATATATTTTCACTCATTTCCAGATAAAAAAAAGAAATGCTACACTACTTCTTCCTCGTATTCTCATTAATCTATAGCTTAAGGCTAATTTGTTCTGCTTTATAGCAAAAAACTCCGTATAAAAATGAAAAAAAACAGACCCGAAATGACAAAAGAGGACCAGAATGAAAACATTCCGATCCCTTTTTGTCTACAATCATCTACAAGGAACTGAAAAAGCCTCTTGTGTTTTTTCCTTATCGTTTTCTGAATGGAAATCCACCAGGCATTCCAGACATACCAGCTTGACCTGGGAAGAATTGACCAGTAGCTGTAAATGGAGTTCCTCCCATTTGAGGAAAAGCAGGTGCTGTAGGCGCAGTTGGGAATGGAGCTGGAGCAGGACCCATATTAGCTTGAGTATTAGTTACTACAGTCTCACTAGATTGAGTGTGCGGGAAGAAATGTTGGTGCTCGTAGTTCACATGATTTACAGTAGTAGTATGAGTTGGATGAATATGTGGCACAATATTATTTGTAAAAGTGTTATTCACACAACATTTTGTTGGATGAACTACTGCAGGTAAAATATTATTAGGTTTACAATGCATAAGAAAATCTCCTCTCAAATAAATTAGTTATCTTACAGTAACAACTTATGTTGAAAGGGATAATCTTGTACTAATACAAACACCTATTTTGTTATGTTTTTTAAATCTTTGTTTATCAATGCAAAAAATTGTATAAAAGAAAGGTATAAAAGCTGTCTTTTAGTGTTGAAAATAAAATCATGGTTAAACAAACTAGCACAAAAATAAACACATAACTACTTTATACAATTCGTTCACTCCATTGTGTTTCAATTAGACTATTTATCATTCTATGAAATTACTTCTTTTTTTCCCTATCTTCATTCAGGAAAATAGTATTTTCCAATACTAATTTTAATAGGGAAAGAGAGTACATCCAACTAGGTTATTAATGGAATTATTGAATTCACTAAATCGTATGCAGTTTTCTTATTAGACGTTCGTACCTTTTTTGAAGTTCCTGCTCCATCTTCGGTAAAGTTTCTTGTTCATAAAATAGATTTTGCGCTTTTTTTGTGAGTTGCAATGCTTTTTGCGGATTTTTCTCTTTATGTTCAGCGAATTTTGCTAGTTCGATAAGGGATTGAATTACAATAATTTGATTCGTCTCCCATGTATATGTTTCCGTAATTTTTTGCCACAAGCTAAGAGCATCTTCAAACTTCTTCTCTCTTTTATATTCCTTAGCCAATAAAAAAGCTGCTTCTAAAAGCACTTCTTTATCCTGGTCCTTGATACTCTCTAGGTTTTGCTTGGCAACGTCCGTTTGCCCGATAATTGCGTACCATTTCCCTACCTCTAAAGTCTCTCTTGCACTGATTTCTTGATCTTTTCTTAGCAATTGACTGCTTAGATGGGTGTACAAGGTGATTAAAGAAAGAATATCTATTTCATTATGCTTTAAGATGCCAAGCATGCCTTCAGGATTTTTTCGTTCTACAAAATCAAAATAAATCATCGGAGCAAGAAACCCAGGAATGTCATCCTTCCGTTTTACTCCAAGAATTTCTTCTTCCACGATAGATAATTTTGTTCTTTCTAAACGATGCTTCCACATACGGCGGGAAGCGTGGTACAAATCAAAGTGACCAAATTCAGGAAGCTTTGGTACATGCTCCTTAATTAGCGTATGCCTTGTTTTTACTTGCGGCCAATCAAAGGCCTTGCCATTATAGGTTACGAGCGTTGTATAGTCTACATTTTCTAAAAAACTATTAAATAAAGGCACTTCTGCTCCAGGATGTGGCAATACATGCTGTTTTAAAACGATCTCCTCTTGTTGCAGCTGAGCGTAACCAAGGATAAAAATAGTATTGCCTGCACCGCCTCCAAGTCCTGTTGTTTCTGTATCAAAAAAGAATAAATCCTTAGGCTGATGTCCTTTTGCAGAAAGAGGATGATCATAGCTTGCCTTATTCCATTCATCGACCACCCCACAAAAATCTCGAAACGTATAATTCCCGTGTTTATAATCAAGAGGATAGCGCACTTCCCGAATTAAGCAATATTCACTATCTAACCAATAAGGCGAGACATTTTCCTGTTCCCACTCCTTCATGAATGGGATTGTCCCCTTTTTTGCTTCGGGATTTTTCACAGGAAGGGTTTGCTCTTCTTTTTTTAGATGCGTCTTCATTCTGTTCAATTTATTTTTAATAGACATTTTAATCCCCTTATATGGAAATCTCACTATTCTCTAAAAGCGAGAGAATTTTCATTACATCTCTTTTACTGTTATGTGCATGGCTCTCTGTCCCTATGCAGGAAGGACAGCCGTATTCACAGGAACAATTTCCCACCATTTTTTTTGCTTCTTTTAATACTGCAGGCATTTCTTCATATATCTTCTTACTTAAACCAATCCCGCCAGGATATTGGTCATAGAAGAATATTGTTGCTTTTTCATTATGTTCTGCTTTAACTTGTGGGACTACATGCAAATCTTGTGGATCTGCCATAACAAGTAATGGGGCAATATGCTTTAACGCATGAGCAACCCCTAATAGCCCCTGTTCTGTTTGCTCTTGTTCCCATTCTAGATCACTTGGTTGGAAAGAAATCCATGCTGCATTTGTATGGAGCTCCTCTTCTGGCAGAGTAATCGGGCCAGATCCAATATTTTCGTGGGTTTCAAATTTTATTTTTTTAAAAATGGTGCTCATTGCAACAATGCTGACATCACCAAATCCAGTTTCTGCTTTTTGATAGTTACTTTTATTGTCTTCTTCTAACACTTTTAAAGATACCGCTAAATTTGCATCTGTATAATAATCGACACTTACCTCGCGGACATAGGCTTTCTTTTCTTCCCAATCAAGCTTTTCTACTTGATATTGAATTCCTTGATGCATATAAATTGCTTCTTCATGCAATAACGTCATCGCTGAAAAGCGATCGCTTTCTCCAATTACTCTGCTTTTACTTACATCCGAGATATCAATAATAACAATATTTTCTTGAGAAGCGGAACGGAGACTAATATTATGAGCTGGAAAAGAATCATTCATCCAATACCATTTATCCCCATTTTGAAAGAGAATGCGCTCATCTGTTAAAAATTCAAGAATTTCGGTAATTTCACAATTACCAAAGGTATCCCCTTCTTTAAAGGGTAGTTCATATGCTGCACATTTCATATGATCTATGAGAATAATAAGATTATCAGGATTTATTCTCGCCGTTTCTGGATTTCTGCTAAAAAAATAATCTGGATTTGCCACCATATACTGATCAAGAGGACTTGAGCTAGCGACCATAATGACAAGAGATTCGTCATGTCTGCGACCTGCTCTTCCTGCTTGCTGCCACGAACTTGCAATTGTACCCGGGTATCCAGTCATGACACAAGCTTGAAGTTGTCCAATGTCTACTCCTAGCTCTAACGCATTTGTACTGACCACTCCATAAATATTGCCTTGACGTAATCCCTGTTCAATTTCTCTTCTTTCTGTTGGCAAATAGCCACCTCGATAGCCGCGAATAGACTTAGGTCCAAGTTGAAATTTGACAAGTTCCTGTAAATACGTAAGTAATATCTCTACTCGTACACGGCTTTTGGCAAAAATAATTGTTTGAATTTTATTTTTCAGCAACTCACCTGCTAATTGGCGTACTTCTAAAGTAGCACTTCTCCTTATATTCAAAGGGATATTCACAATAGGAGGATTATAAAAAACAAAATGTTTCTTTCCACTTGGAGCACCATTATTATTTATTAATTGAACCCGCTGTTCTGTTAAATTTTCCGCTAGTTCTTTTGGATTTGCAATCGTAGCAGATGTACATATAAAGATAGGATTGCTGCCATAAAATGCACAAATCCGTTTTAACCTACGGATAACATTGGCTACATGACTCCCAAATACACCTCTGTATATATGCAGCTCATCGATAATGACGTACTTAAGATTTTCAAATAGAGATACCCATTTTGTATGATGGGGCAAAATGGCAGAATGAAGCATATCTGGATTGGTAATAACAATATGGCCAGCTTTTCGAACTTTTTGCCGAATAGAAGCTGGTGTATCTCCATCATATGTATAACTGTTTATTTGTAGTTCTGCACTTTCAATTAATTCATTCAATTCACTTTTCTGATCCTGTGCAAGTGCCTTTGTAGGAAACATATATAATGCTCGGGCGTTTTTGTCCTCTGCAATCGACTGGATGACCGGCAGATTGTAGCAAAGCGTTTTACCTGATGCTGTTGGGGTAACAGCAACGATACTTTTTCCTTCCCGAATTGCTTGATACGATGAATGTTGATGTGTATATAACCGGGTGACCCCGCGCTTTTGCAAAGCATCTTTTAAATTAGGAATTAAATCATCTGGAAGAGGAACGGTAACCGCCTCTTTCGCTTCTATTGTATGCCAAAAAGAAATTCTTTCTTTATATTCATCTTTTGTTTTTAAATCCCTTATAATTTCTTGAAGATTTTTACGTACTTTCATTTTGTTTCACCTCTACTATATCTATTTTACCGAATAGATGTTCGATTTAAAAGAGATTTTAACAAGAAAAAAGCAACCATTATTTACTATTTGACGAAATAAAGGAATAAATGGCGTTTGCCAACTTCTGTGGGGCTTCCTGCATACTCATATGCCCTGTTTCTAATTGAACTTCTGACACTTTCGGATTTGAAGCAGAAGTAACGCGATCTAAGGAAACCACTTTATCTTTCGTCCCCTTTATAAGTAAAACAGGAACATTTGCCTGTTCAATTACACCATTTCTATCTGGTCTTTTTCTCATTGCTGCTTGTGTCTCCATCGCCGCAATTCCATCAGTTTGATAGCCAATTTTTTTCGCTTTTTCTATTTCATTAGGTAAATCCCTTAGTGATTCATCTGCGAATAAATTAGGAATTAACCCATTGACAAACTCTTTTATTCCAAGATCTTGGATTTTACGAATAGCCTTTAATCGTCCTTCTTTCCCTTCTTCTGTATCAGGATAAGCAGTGGAGTGTACTAAGCCAAATCCTTTTAAATGCTCGGCAAAAAGTTCAGCAAATGCCAATGTTACATAGCCGCCGAGCGAATGGCCAAACATATATACTTTGTCTATCTCTAATTTTTCCAATAGTTTATTTATATCCTTGGCTAAATCTTCTATCTCAAATGATTCGCCCCTATAGGTAGAGCTGCCATGTCCTCTTAGATCTACTGCTATCACATGGAAATTTTCTGAAAGGAGTGGAATAATATACTCCCAATAATCAACACTTCCGCAAAAACCATGAATTAATATAACGGTTTCTCCTTTTCCTTCTTCTATATAGGATAGTTGTTCATTGTCAACTACAATATGATTCATCTATAAAAACTTCCTTTCTTTCTTTTTCCTTTAATATATCACTTTTTTCAATATGGATGAACGAAAAACCCACCTGAGCATATTGTATTTCAAAATATGAGAATCCAAACACCAATTTAAGCTATTGGGCATAGGATAGGAAAAAAAGGTATATCCCTTTCAGTTATCTTAAAAGTAATTAAAAAATGTTTGAATCTTTCATTCATGTTTTAAGTGTAAGGAGTGAATTTAATTATGTCATCCAATTTCCCAATCGACCCAAACAAAAAAGAAAAAACACCGCAACCATTTAATGGATTCATGCGTTCCATGAATCAGTTTTTTCAGGAAAAGCCAGTGAAAAACTTCCTGCAGCAAATGGATGAATTTTTTAGTAACCCATTTCCAAATACGGCTTTTCCATTAAGTGTAAATGAAACAGAAGGTGCCACGATTATTAAAGCAGAACTGCCCGGAGTTAATAAAGAGCAAATTCAATTGGACATCTATGATCATTATTTAACTATCAGCATTAATCATCAGGAAATTCTAACAGAGGAAAATTCGCAGACTAAAACATTTCATACAAGTAAAACGTATAAACGAAACAGCAGAAGCATTGCGTTTCCTCATCCAATTGATGAAAGAAAAGTAACAGCATCGTATCAAAATGGATTGCTTACAATTAAAGTCCCTAAACAAAAAGGGAAAAAAATTATGATTGAGGATAGAAACTAATTCAGAAAGAGTAAATTCTCCTTTCTCTGCACATATTAATAGTGGGTGTTAAAAGAAAATCCTCTCCTTCTATACGCTAGAAGGAGAGATATCTTTTCTATCCCTTCTACTTCTTTCTAATCTTACTTCCTGAGGTGATATGATGAGTTATAGAGATCAGTTAGATTCTCATTCTGCGCTTTTTCATCACAATTGGACGAGACCTAAACGTTCTAAATCCCAAGTAAATGGGCATACGCAAATGTCTCAGAATAATATCATTCTAAGAAGTAATGCAAAAGCACACCGCTGGTAAGTAGAGAAAAAGAAATGGAGGCTGTCACATGACAGCCTCCGCTTATTACTTCGTATTAGTATGGTATGTTACACCTTAAAGATTCCACCGACTCCTTTTACCAAGCCTGTTACTTGGTTCATTGCATTCATCATCATTCCTGCAGTATCCATCATTTTATTAAAATCTAAAGAACCATCTTGTGATTTAAAAGAATTCATGATGCTTTTCATATTTCCTTGTTTTTTTGGAATAAAGGACTGCTTTGGATATGGATTCATAAAGCCTTGATTTTGATTCATATAATTGGTTGTATATTGATTCTGTTCGCTGTTCTCCATATAATGAAGTGGATTTTGGAATATATCTTGTGTATTGTTTTTATAAGCATTTTGCGGGTGGTAATAACTTGATTGGTTATTTTGATAATTCGGCTGCATCGGTGGTATGTTATAGAAATTTTGCCCGTTCATGCCTGCTCCATTCCATTGACCTTGATTTAAATATGGATGATACTGTCTGTTATCAAAAGACACAGGATGCGTATAAGCGGTATGATAAGATGGTATGTTCCAGCTTTGTTGATTAGATGCTTTATGCATGAAATTCTATCCTCCCACGTTAAAGATATCCTTATCTACTATATGATAATACCGCCTATACTGTGCATTGATGTACAACTAATTTGACCTCTTTTGTTATCCCAAAAGGAACTGAACTTTATATTTATCAAAAAAGCAAAAAAAAGAGAAATTTCATCTCCCTTTTGCGATCCCTTATTTCGATTCACTTTTTAACGCATCCAGTAATGTTTGCAATATATATTTTACCGATTTAGCTGAATCAAGAAAGCGTTTTTTACTTGTTTGCGTAAAAAATGCTTGGATGGAAATAATTTCGATATGATCAGCCGCTGTATTTATTTGTATTGTATTCAAATAATCAGGCTTGGATTTCCGCACCCACTCTGTCGCCATTTCTTTCCATTTATCATTAAGCACTTTAATCTGATTGGCAAATGGTCGGACAACCTCATAAAAATCCTCATTTACCCCTGATTCCTTCACTTTGTAAAACGTATCTACTGCATACTCTACTGCTTCTAGAAGCTTAGCTGTATGTTCCATCAACTGATGATTTTCCGTCAATTTTGCCACTCCATTTTTTGCTATTATCGTTAATGGTTTTATTTTAACGATTTACTTTGCTAAGTTCAAGTAAAGAGGCATTCGTTGTCGTTGGCCATCTGTTCGAATATTTAATTTACTGCCTGCTATTTTTTTCTCCATTGCAGCGATTCCTCTTTCTATATCAGTTAAAGAAGTAATATGTTCTTTCACAAGTTGCATGTTTTGCTTACCGGAATTTAAAAGCACTTCATCCAATGTATCTAGCTCCTCTTGAATTTCCTCTAACATATTCAATAACTTTTCTTTTGTATAAGCATTTTCCACGCAAATCCCCCCAAGCTATTTTGATATATACTCATTTCTTTTTTTTTAGCAACTATCCTGCATCGTTGACAAAACTAGAAGAGATTCGGCAAAGAAAGTACATATTCTTATTACTTGTTTATATTTCGACAAGATTAAGCAAAAATTAGTTAAACCATTTGTTTTCCTGACGAATAAGTGCATGTAACTGCCGCTGTTTTCTCAGATACCAATCTGTTATATGAAAAGGTTCTTTCTGTTCACTAAGGTTTCGCCACTTTTTCTTAATATGCTTTTTGAACCAATCCCCCCTTAGTATATGTTGATGCCTTACCACTGGATAAGCAGCTCGCAAAATGGGTGTTGTATTGGCTAAATTAGGATATATATATTTTTCATAATCTCTCCTCGAACCTGTATGTTCATTTTTCCTTGCAAAATCATAGAACTCTTGATATAAATTAGGTTTAAATAAAAGACTTGCTAATGTATTGCCAAGCTTAATCCGTGCGCTTAGTGATGTGAAGTTAGAAACGCTTGCCCCATAAAGTGTTCCTTGTGTAGTTGGAAAAAGGACTGCATTAAAATGAAACAAATCTTGAAAAAGATATGGAAGATAATGAAAAACATGATGTTTTATTCTTTTGTTTTCCATGACAGGCTGATGAATAACATTTTGTTCATTGATGATTAAGCTATTCATTAATCTTTTCTTGTCTTTTTCCTTCCAATAATGATTCCATTCTTCTTCCATAAAAGAGGACACTTGAAAAAATTTTAATAAATGAAACATTGGCAAGTTATTTTTCGTCGAATATTCATAGAGTAATAATTGGGGGTATGCATCTTGAAAAATCAGCCAATTTGCTTTCTCGTAAGTTAAGTATATTTGCTGTCTTTTTTCTTGACTAACTACTTGTGGGAGCCAAGTTCCATTCAAATCGCACATATTCCAGCCTGCATTTCGGGAAACCTGACTCGCGAGAAACGCCCATTGTATTTCTTTATGTTTGTTATAATAGTGGAGATATGCTTTCGTTCTTGAAATATTGTCAAAGTTGCGCATATCGGTAATTAGTCTTATTCTATTAATAAGTTTTTCTTCTTCCAAGGAAGAAAAATATGATTTTTTACCTATCAAATTGTTCACCTCTTATGAACGCTTTATGGTATTATTGTTTGTTGATTGCACTAAGTTATACTTTGAAAGAATCTTTGTGAGGTGGAAATATGAAGATTCATTATCCAAATGGGAAAAGGTACACTCCCTTGAAAAATGTACATACCAAGTCGCAAAAAAAGGTAAGTTATAGTAATCGGGGAATGACACTAGAGGATGATTTGAACGAAACCAACAAATACTATTTAGAATTTGGTAAGGCTGTCATACATAAAAAGCCAACGCCTGTTCAAATTGTTCAAGTCGATTACCCTAAAAGAAGTGCTGCAGTAATAAAAGAAGCCTATTTTAAACAAGCTTCCACTACAGACTATAACGGTGTTTATCGAGGTAAATATATTGACTTTGAAGCGAAAGAAACGAAGCATACCACTTCCTTCCCGCTGAATAACTTCCATGAACACCAAATCAGGCATATGCGCTTGGTATGTGAGCAACAAGGAATTTGCTTTGTCATTATCTCTTTTTCTGAAACGAATGAAATATTCTATTTAGATGCAGAAAAACTATTTATATTTTGGGAAAGAATGATAAATGGCGGAAGAAAATCGATTACAAAACAAGAATTAGCAAGCAATGGTCATTCCATCAGCCTAGGTTATCGACCTCGAATTGACTATATAAAAGTAATCGATACTATTTATGGATTCAACTAATTCCTTTTGTTTTTAGAAAGAAAGGTAGGAATAATTATGACAGATAAATATCAAACGCGAGAGGAGCGCCGTAAACAACTTGAAGCCTCTAAGAAAAAAGCTCCTAAAAAAGGAAAGAAAAAAAGCGGTATGAATTTGTTTAAGCGCGTTCTGCTTATTTTATTAACAATCGGTATTATCGGCATTATTGCCGGTGGAGTGGCCTTTGCTATTATGGTAAAAGACGCACCTGAATTAAATCCAGAGACATTAAAAGATCCTATTTCTTCTACTATCTATGATAAAAATAATGAAGAAATAGCCAAAGTAGGTGCCGTTAACCGGGACTATGTAAACTATGAAGATATACCTGATTTAGTAAAAGATGCGTTTATCGCAACCGAAGATTCGCGATTTTTTAAGCATCATGGAATTGACCCTATTCGCTTAGGCGGAGCAGTTATTGCGAACTTCCGAGACGGGTTTGGTTCTGAAGGTGCAAGTACGATCACACAGCAAGTAGTGAAAAACTTCTTCTTTAACCAGCCACAAAAAACATTGAGCCGAAAAGCGCAAGAAGCATGGCTAGCTCTTGAATTAGAGCGCAAGTACTCCAAAGAAGAAATATTTGAGATGTATGTCAATAAAATCTTTATGTCTGAAAATATGAGCGGGGTGAAAACCGCAGCAAAGGTATATTTTGACAAACCTTTAGACGAATTAACGTTGCCTGAAGCAGCTCTTCTCGCAGGAATGCCACAGGCGCCAAATGCGTATAATCCGTTTAATAATCCCGAAAGAGCAGAGAAAAGACGGAATATCGTCTTATCTTTAATGCACCAGCATGGTTATATTTCTAAAGCAGAAATGGAAAAAGCACAAAAGACTTCTGTTGAAGATACATTAGTGAAAAAAGAAAAACGTAAATCAAATGACCTGCCATTTGATCCATTTATAAAACAAGTTATTGCCGAAATTGAGAAAAAATATCCAGATGTTAATGTATTTACAGATGGGTTAGAAATTTATACAACAATGGATAAGAAAGCTCAGGAATATGTAGATAAATTAATGTATGAGGGAGAAATCGTTCCTTTCCCTGACAAAGATTTCCAAGCTGGAATTACATTGTTAGATACAAAAACAGGCGGTATTTTAGCACTTGGCGGAGATCGTGATCCTGAAGTAAAGCTAGGCACAAACTATGCAACAGATATGAAGCGCCAGCCAGGATCAACAGCTAAGCCAATCCTAGATTATGGTCCAGCAATTGAACATTTAAAATGGGGTACTTATCAAACAATCGTAGATGAACGCAGTACCTATTCAGACGG
The DNA here is from genome assembly GCF_050971705.1 of Niallia sp. M35. Classification (NCBI taxonomy): domain Bacteria; kingdom Bacillati; phylum Bacillota; class Bacilli; order Caryophanales; family Bacillaceae; genus Niallia; species Niallia sp. M35. Next base: position 110,354 of record NZ_JBPCEP010000008.1, on the reverse strand, counting down.
AACACCGATTAACAACTGGGATAATAAGTATAAAGGCTCTATGACTATGCGAAAAGCGTTAGAAATGTCAAGAAACATCCCTGCTCTTAAAGCATTCCAAGCTGTTGGTGCTGAAAATGCTAAAGAATTTGCCGTGAATCTTGGTATCCCGCTTGAGGAAGCATATGAATCATATGCAATTGGATCATTTGAAGCTAGCACATTAGAAATTGCTGGAGCTTATAGCGCCTTTGGAAATGAAGGAGTATATAATGCCCCTCATGCTGTACGATCCTTTAAATTAAAAGATGGTACAAAAATAAATATGGAACCTAAATCAAAAGTAGTAATGCAGGATTATACTGCCTTCTTAATATCTGATATGTTAAAAGGGGTCCTTACAAGCAGCGATGGAACGGGAACACTTGCAAATATCCCTGGATTGCCTGTTGCTGGTAAAACCGGAACAACTAACTATACAGAAGAAGAACGAAATAAATGGGGAATAACGAATCAAAACAGTGTACCAGACGCCTGGTTCGCTGGTTATACAACGAATTTCACCATGGCTGTATGGACCGGATACACTGAGCGAAAAAATCCACTCACGCCTGGTGCTAATCAGAAAGTTGCCCAACAAATTTTCAAAGCTGTCATGGGGCATATTTCCGAAGATGTAGAAACACCAGATTTCAAGAAACCAGATAGTGTGGAAACCGTTAAAATTGAGAAAGGCACCTATCCAGCCCGGTTAGCAAGTTCCTATACGCCAAGTAGTCAAATACAGACCGAGTATGCGGTAAAAGGAAATATTCTTAATGAAGTTTCACAGAAATATAATAAGCCAGACGCACCAAATGGAGTAAAAGCTAGTTATAATGAAAACAGTGATGAAATTGACTTATCTTGGAATTACGGCAAGAAAGATGGCATCAAATTTGATGTCAGCGTCAGTGTAGATGGTGGAGCTAGTGAGCAATTGACTGTTACTTCTGACACAAGTTTAAAAATTGCTAAACCTACTCCTGGCAGCACCTATAATTTCGCCGTAAAAGTAATTAAAGGTGATCAAGAAAGTGATCCTGCGTCTGCAAGTATTACTGTCCCGGAAAAGATTGAGGAACAGCCGCCACAGGACCCAAATGAAACGATAGATGACGAAGAAAAGCCAGACGATTCAAATGGCGAAGATTCTGATGACAATCAAGATGATGGCGACAATGGCGATTCAGACAATGGAGATGAAAATCAAAACAATCAAGATAATAACAATGGGAACAACGGTGGGAATGGAAATAATGGTGAAAACAACAATGGCAACAACAATAATGGGAACAATAATGGACCAAATAATCATCCTAACCCTAATGATACTAACCCAAACCCAAACCAGAACCAAAACCGTAATAGAGAACAAAATCAAAATGATTCTCAATAAAACGAACTTCCAACAGTGGGGGCTTTCCTCCCCCTGTTGAATGGTTAGTTAAATTAACCTAACCTCTTTATTAATGAATAAATAAACCCAAGCAATTATACGAAGTTATCATCTCTGTATAATTGCTTGGGTTTATTTTTGTTGGAACATTTATGTTCTGGCTTCTTTTATTATTTAATTGCTTCTTTTTAATTTAACTAATTTAATCGCAAACTGTTTTTCTAATTCTTTATATAACTCATCCAGTTGTTTAAAGGAATGATAGCCATTTAATCTTTTTAAAATAAACTGAAGTCGATCTTCTAAATTGAAAGGTTTTACTTCTAAACTAGGATCTACCAAACCATTTTTAAATGTGACTGGCTTTTCATTAACCCAATATAAACATTCTAAGAAGTATTCTGCTCCAATCGTTAGTCCTTGTTGAAGTCTATTAGAATCTCTTTCTTTCACAAATAATTGTATTTCCTGTTTAAGCTGTCTCCACTTATCAAACACCAATTTTACACACTCAGGAAAGTTTTCTTTATTCCAAGGCTGATAAACTACCTTATTATGATAGTAATTAGCCTCATGTAAAAAAGCTGGCATTAGTTCAAAACTATCCGCAGCAATAAAAGGAAATTGTTTTATAACGGGGAACGGTCCATATATAAGCTCAAGTGGTGCATCTAATTGATTGTTAGCCATCAGACAACACCCTTTGTCTTCATTCTCTTTTTCCCTTCTCTACACAATGCTAGTAGTGGACAAACCTCGCATTGCGGGTTTTGAGCTTTACAATGATATCTTCCAAAAAAGATCATACGATGATGCGTTACAGACCATTCCTCTTTGGGAACTTTTTTCATAAGTGTTTTCTCTACTTCTAAAACGGAGTCTTTCCAACGACAGATACCTAATCGCTTACTAACTCTTTCCACGTGGGTATCAACAGCTATAGCGGGAATATTATAAGCGACAGAAACAACAACATTAGCCGTTTTCCTTCCCACACCTGGTAAGTTAATCAGTTCATCCCGGTCCATTGGTATCTCACCATTATATTTTTCTAAAACCATTTGGCATAGCTTTTGAATATTTTTGGCTTTATTTCGATATAAACCGATTGAACGAATATCATTCTGTAATTCTTCCAAGGGAACACTCAAATAGTCTTCTGGTGTTTTATATTTTTGAAATAAATTTTTTGTTACCTTATTAACAAGGGCATCGGTACACTGGGCAGATAATGATACGGCAATCACTAATTCAAACGGATTAGAATGAACTAATTCACAATGCGCTTCAGGAAACATTTCTCCCATCGTATCAAGACAATATCTAATTTCATCTTTTTTTAACATGTGATCCTCCGAAATGAATATACTATACTTACTCGCAATAAAAAAAGAGTCATTCTACGAATAGTTAGACTAACATCTACCTAAGAAGTCTTTCTTTCTATTTGTAGATGTTTTTATGAAAATCTAAACGTTATTCTCTTGACAATCCTATCTTTCTATGTTAGCTTTTATTGCGCAAGTTTGCTGCTTTTTATCCTATATTAGGAAGAACCTAGTTCTCAGAAGGAAAGTTAAAAGGATCGGTCCCATTTATTTTCTCCTACACATTCTTCCTCTCCATCAAAAGATTATTGATCCAACCAATTATAAAAAGGCACTGTCTTTTTGTTAGAAGATTCTTCCGATTGTTCTGCTTTATAGCCAACAGATTGATGCTGTCTAAACTTTTTCCCATGGCTCTTTGCTTGCTCGATTGTCTTAATTCCATTCTTTTTCCATTCAAACAAGATTCGGTCAATATAACGAAAATTTAATTTACCTGAAATCACAGCTTCCCTAAGCGCTGCTTTTATAATTGCTATTTCATGCTGATCGTCGTCTACCCACATATTTAATGTTTCAATTTCAAAAGGAGACAATGGTCTTCCAAATTCTCTTTCAAAACAAGTATATAAATCTGATTCTTCTTTTTCTATTAAAGCTTCTTCTTCTTTTTTATTATTAAGGAGAAATTGCTCAATTAATTTATTCCAAAGAGGCTCCAAGGAATATCTCTCAAATCGGATTCCGGTATCACTATTTCCATCTAATATGTCGATAAAGCCTTTGCGGATAAGTTGACTTAATAATTCATGACATTCATTAATATCTATTGTCATTTGTGCAGCTATTTCTGCAGGGGTCGGAAAATCTTTCCCTCGCTCTAAGTAATAATGTACTTGCAGTAAAAGAACTAATTCTTTTTCATTTATTTTTAAATGTTTATAATGTGTTAGAAGTGTGGAAGGAATATTTACATTCCCTTCTTGCAGCCATTTTAAAAAAATTGTTTTATTCATAAGGACACCTCTAATTAAGTATATCATGTTGACAATAAGCATGTAATAATGAAAATCACCCAAACCTAGCAATAGTTAACAAAAAGAAGAAGGGAGAAAACGAGGAATGTTATCAAAGATGAAAACCTCACATTATCTATTCGCTGTGAGGTCCTCCACCTAAACTTTCCGTATTTTCTACCCTACTATTGTTTATTAAGGATATAGACGATTTAATAATCTTGGGAATGGGATGGTTTCCCGAACATGTTCCACTCCTGTAATCCAAGCAACTGTTCTTTCTAATCCGAGACCAAAACCAGAATGAGGTACTGAACCGTATTCTCTTAGTTCTAGATACCATTTGTATGTTTCCGGATCTAATTGATGCTCTTTTACTCGTTTATTTAATAGTTCCATATCATGGATACGCTCTGAACCACCAATAATTTCACCATAGCCTTCTGGAGCAATTAAATCTGCGCAAAGGACGACATCTTCTCTTTCATGGTCTGGCTGCATATAGAAAGGTTTAATTTTAGTTGGATAATGAGTGATAAACACAGGCTTATCAAAACTTTCCGCAATAGCTGTTTCATGCGGAGATCCAAAGTCATCTCCCCATTCAATATCATCAAAGCCTTTTTCATGTAAGAATGTGATTGCATCGTCATAGCTTATTCTTGGGAAAGGAGCAGTGATTTTTTCTAATTTAGAAACATCTCTTCCTAGCGTATTAAGCTCAAGCTGACAATTTTTCAACACAGATTGAACAACATATGATACGTATTGTTCTTGAACTTCTAAATTCTCATCAAACTCTACAAATGCCATTTCAGGCTCAATCATCCAAAACTCGATTAAATGACGGCGTGTTTTAGATTTTTCGGCACGGAATGTAGGGCCAAATGAAAATACCTTTCCTAACGCCATTGCTGCTGCTTCCATATAAAGTTGTCCACTTTGTGAAAGATAAGCATCTTCTTCAAAATACTTAGTTGCAAATAGTTCTGTTGTACCCTCAGGAGCACTTCCTGTTAGAATGGGTGGATCTACTTTTACAAATCCATTTTCATTAAAAAATTCATACGTTGCACGAATTATTTCATTTCTAACTTTCATTACGGCATGCTGACGCTTGGAACGTAACCATAAATGACGATTATCCATCAAGAATTCTGTTCCATGTTCTTTTGGCGTTATCGGATAATCTGTTGAAGTATGAATCAATTCAATATTTGTTACTAATAACTCATACCCAAACGGGGAACGTTCATCCTTTTGAACAGTACCAGTAACATATACGGATGATTCTTGTGTAATTGATTTAGCTGTTTGGAAAACTTCTTCCGCTACGTCACTTTTAACAATAACTCCTTGTACAAATCCTGATCCGTCGCGAAGCTGTAAAAAGGCAATTTTTCCGCTAGATCGCTTGTTGGCAATCCACGCGCCTACTTTAACCTCTTTATCAACATATTTTGGTAACTCGGCAATAGTTGCTTTAATCACGATTAACTCCTCCAAAAACAAATAAATATATGTACTTAAATAGATACTACGGCTTGCCCTATATAAAATTGGGTATTAAAAACCGATTGTCTACTATTAGTAGCAGATTTAATAGAAATTATTCTACTCGATAAAAAATATTCTACCAAAACATTATACCTTTACATCTGTAGACAATCAACACTATCGATCACCTTCTAGTATAATATTGGCGTGTACAAAGACTTTTCTTTTTATTTAATCCTACTCCGATCAATTTCTCTTCCAAAATAAATAATAGAAAAAGAGAAAATGCCCTAAAAGATATAGTATCTTTGTGGGCATACTCTACTAATAAAACTTTACTGGTTAACGACCATCTTTTTTTCGACAAATTGCTCCATTCGCGTTACTGCAGCTTCTAATTTTTCAAGTGACGTTGCATAAGATAGTCGGATGTAGCTATCTGCTCCAAATCCTGAACCTGGAACAACTGCTACTAATGCCTCTTCTAATAAAGCTGTTGAAAACTCATCTACAGACTTAAATCCAGTTAATTCTACTGCCTTTTGCACATTAGGGAAAAGATAAAATGCCCCTTTTGGTTTTAAACATGAAAATCCAGGAATATTATTTAATTTTTCATGAATAATATCTAAGCGCTTATTAAATGCTTGACGCATTTCTTCGACTGATTCTTGCGGGCCTGCATAAGCTTCTATCGTTGCATACTGAGATGGTGTCGTCGGGTTAGAAGTACTGTGGCTTGCTAGATTTGTCATCGCTGTAATAATTTCTTTAGAACCCGCTGCATAGCCAATTCTCCAGCCTGTCATAGAGTGAGATTTGGAAACCCCATTGATAATAATAGTGGCTTCCTTCAGTTCAGGGGATAGAGAAGCAATTGATACATGCTTGCTATCTCCATAAACTAATTTTTCATAAATTTCATCAGAGATAATTAAAATTTTATGTTCTAAACAAATCTCCCCAATTGCTTTTAACTCTTCTTCTGTATAGATCATTCCAGTTGGATTACTTGGCGAATTGATAATGATTGCTTTCGTTTTTGAAGTTATAGCCTCTTTTAATTGTTCTGGGGTAATCTTAAATTCATTCGATTCGTAACCTTCAATAAAAACAGGCTCTCCTTCTGCCAGTTTCACTTGTTCTGGATAACTAACCCAATAAGGAGTAGGAATAATAACTTCGTCCCCTTTGTCCAAAATTACTTGGAACAAAGTGTATAATCCATGTTTTGCTCCATTTGTGACGATAATCTGATTTGTTTCATAATCTAGTTTTTGGTCTCGCTTTAACTTTGCCGCAATTTCCTTTTTTAGTACTTGTAAGCCTGATGCAGGAGTGTATTTAGTATGTCCTTCATTCATGCTTCTAACCGCAGCGTCAATAATATTTTGAGGAGTGTTAAAATCAGGCTCTCCAGCGCCTAAACCGATCACATCATGACCATCTGCTTTTAAACTAGCTGCTTTTGCAGTAATGGCCAAAGTTGTTGATGGAGTTAATGCATTCACTCTTTGTGCTAATTGAATTTTCATTGTTATTTACCACTCCTATTGGTTAATAATTTTCAATTGTTAAAAGAATTTCTCCTGTTTCAAAATCAATCCAATGATAGTTTATGGAATCTTTATCTGTATGAGAATAGATCTCCCATACAGGTATACCATCATACATTCCCAAACACACATGATTGACTTTTTCTGGTGTCTGCTTCGATAATAATATATTAAGCGCTTCTTGTTTGGTCAGCCCATCTTTTTTCAATTTTTCGGTAACTTTATGGGATTTTTCATTAATCCAAACAATAATATCCTTATTATCATCGTTTTTACCTTCTAAAATATAATAGGCTTCCTTGCCATTATATAATTGAAAGCTGTCGACCTCTTTCAAATCGGCTTCTTTCTTAGCAATATTTTCTGCAACTTCTCTTGCAGATTTAACAGGCTTCATCGCTTGAACATATGTATTAATACTTACAGCTAGTCCAATAAGAACAACAACAACAATTATCCAAATCCATTTCTTCATTTTACATCACTCTTTAATACATTATTTTATACATAGGTTATTATAACAGGATTTATAAACAGAAAGAAATAATAATAATAATAATCGGTAGTTTTTTGCTAGAAATGACCAGCCGGCATCCACTTCCTCTTCTATTTTTCTAGAAGATGATGTGCATGCAAGCTGCATTGATTAGAGAACAAAATAGTTATCTACTTCTACTTCAGCCACTTTTCAATAAATTTGACCATTTCGGTATTATTTAGCTGCTTAATTGGCACAGCAGGAATAGATTTTAAAAAGGTTTCTCCATAAGAAGTGGAAACAATTCGGCGATCAAATACAATAATAAATCCTTTATCTTCTTCTGTACGAATTAATCTTCCGAATCCTTGTTTAAATCGCAAAACTGCTTCTGGAAGACTATTTTCTAAAAAGGGATTTCCGCCCTCATTCTTAATACGTTCATTTTTCGCTTCTGTTAATGGATCTTCCGGTGAAGAAAACGGAAGTCTAACAATAATTAAGCAGGTCAAGTCTTCTCCTGGAATATCAATTCCTTCCCAAAAACTATTCGTTCCCAATAATATCGCCTTATCGTATCGTTGAAAATTACGTGTTAATCTCATTCGACTTCCATTGGTAATTCCTTGGGCCAAAATAGCATATTCTTCTAGACAGCCACTTTCTTTCATATAATCATATGTCTTTTTCAGCATCTCATTTGCTGTGAAAAGAATAAGCATTCTCCCTTTCGTAGCTTGCGCGATGTTAATGATTTGTTCGCCAATAGTAGATACATACTCATTTAATGAGACTGTATTTACTTCGGGTACATCTGTTGGGATAAGCAGTTGTACTTGTTTCTCATAGTTAAATGGTGAATCTATTTGAACTTCTAATTGGTTTTTCCCTAGCCCTAAAACTTTCACATAATAATCAAATGAATTATTTACAGTTATAGTTGCGGAGGTAAAAACAATGCTTTGTTTCTGATTAAAAAAACGATTCTGTAAAGGTTCTGCAACAGAAGATGGCTGTGTATACAAAACAGCATTATTAGGAAAATTTTTCTTATCTGCTTCCAACCAGGCTATATTGTCTCCTTCGCGCAAAAACATTTCTCGCAAATGATTAATATATATTTGCCAGTCATTTAATGTCGATTCAATTCGTTCAACTACAAGCATTTGCGAAGAGCTAAATTTCCTATTTTGCTCTTTTAATCGAAGCACTTTTTCTCTAAGCGCGTTTCTTCCATCCTTCCAGAGAAAAACCATTCTCTCTGCAACACTTTTGACTGCATTCCAATCTCCTGTATCTGTTTTCTTTATACGATAGCTACCTTTTCCTTCTTTACTTGATTGATTTGTTTTTTTCACATAACGTAGAACAGCACGAAACAGTTCATCTAATTCTTCATGTAGCGATAAAATAAATTGATTGAATTCTATTTTATCCGTTAGAGATAAATCACCTAGCATATGTTCTAAATGATACATTAGCTGCTTTTGATCTGTCGTCCCAATCGCATTGATACTTAATCGTACGGCTACATATGAAAAGCGGAAACCAAAATGCTTAGTAGCTGTTTTTTCAAAATGGTGGCCCTCATCGATAATGGCATAATGATAAGATGGTAGCAAATGTTGATCGGTTGTTAAATCTTTTACAAGCAAAGCATGATTCGTAATAATCATATTAGCCTTTTGCGCAGCATTCCGGGTTCTCCGATAAAAATCCTTCTGGGCCCATTCTTTTGAAATTGGTAATGAAAAATTCCCATCATTTTTAATTTTTTCCCAATAATTTATTCCACCGCTTGTTAAATTTAATTCATCTTTATCACCCGTTTCCGTTTCGGTTAACCATATTAAAATCTGCATTTTTGTTAAAATAATATCATAGTTATCCTCTTGCTCCTTTAAGGATACTTCAAATTTATCTAAACTAATATAGTGATTTCTGCCTTTTAAAAGCGTATAAGTAATTGGAAACGGAAGAATTCTTTTAAGCAAAGGCAAGTCTTTATGAAATAGTTGTTCCTGTAACTGAGTGGTAAATGTACTAATAATAACTTGCTCTTTGTTCTCTATCGAAAAATAAGCAGCTGGCACTAAATAACCAAGAGACTTTCCAACACCGGTACCCGCTTCAATAAGTCCATGCTGATTACTTGTTAGTGCTTGATGAACGGCATTCATCATTTCGATCTGCCCTTCTCTTTTTTGATAAAAAGATAGAGTATCTTTCATCCGTTTTTCTACAGTATTAACATCAAAAGAATCGGTATAATCTTTACTTTGGTTACTAATCAAATTACTAGGTAATTTTTTTAGCGTTAATCCACGATATACCTCCCAGCTTTCAGGAATATACTCAACTTTTGATTGTTTCTCTTGCAGCAATGATTGTAAATAAATATCTAAATCGCTTTTTAGCGATGAGCTTAAAAATTCTAATTGCTTTGTCGTAACTTGAGGCAGTTCGTTCAGTTTTGCTAGTAATAAAAGCAATAATTCTGCTGTCACATAAGCATCACTATCTGCCTGATGCGGTCTAGTATGGACAATTCCTTCCTGTGCGGCAAGGTCTGTTAATTTATAACTATCTGCTGTAGGGTATAAAATCCTTGCCAGTTCAACTGTATCAAGGATAGGGCCATAAAATTGTCTACACCCTGCCTGCTCTAACTCCTCATTTAAAAAAGATAAATCAAATAAAACATTATGTGCAACAAAATAAGCATCTTCTAATAAATGAACAATTTTGTCTGCTATTTCTTCGAAAATTGGCGCTGATTCCACCATTTCATCTGTGATCCCAGTTAATTCTTCAATAAACGGTGTTATTGGCTGAAGAGGATTAAGTAAGGAAGAGTACTCCTCTACAATGTTCCCATTCTCTATAACTACCGCTGCAAACTGTATGATTCGATCCCCTTTTCTCGGAGAATTACCGTTTGTCTCCAAATCAACTACTACAAATTTGTTACTCATTACGTCCACCTCAAACTTTCAGTCAATCAAACGGTATCATAAAAATGAAAAAAGGGAAAGATGTTCCTACTTTATGTAATGATTCTTTTATTGTGCTTTTTTCGTTTATTTTACACTTTAGAGAAAAATAAACGAAAAAAGGTTGGAACACAAATATTCCAACCAAATAGAAACCTGAACAATATACATACATGTTAAGAAATATTTATATAATTATTTTGGCTTTTAAGAATTTTCAGTTGTTATAATACTGTTTTCTCTGGTTCTTGCTGAAGAATAGTTGTAATGCGATTATTTTCATCCATAATCGCTACTTTAGGCTGGTGCTGGGTGAGCTCTTCATTTGAAACATAACAATAAGATATAATAATAACAATATCTCCTACTTGAACTAATCTTGCGGCTGCGCCGTTTAAACAAATCGTCCCAGTTCCTCTTTCTCCAGGAATAATATATGTTTCTAATCTTGCGCCATTATTGTTATTTACAATTTGAACTTTTTCATTCGCTACCATTCCAACCGCATCTAAAATATCTTCATCAATTGTAATACTGCCAACATAATTTAAGTTTGCTTCTGTTACAGTAGCTCGATGGATTTTTCCGTTCATCATTATCCGAAACATAAGGATAACCCTCCATTTTTGTCAATGTTTACCTAGATGCATGGTCTAATTCAAAGATTATATTATCTATTAACCTTGCTTTACTAAAGTGGACAGCAATCGCTATAACCATCTTCCCATTTAGCTCCTTTAATGTCTCTAATTGGGGATAGGATAATATCTCAAAGTAGTCAACCTTGCCGCTTGACTCTTTTTCAACGAAAGTGATAATAGATTTTTTTAATGCTTCTATATCTGCCGTTCCTTTTATTAACTCACTTCTAGCTATACTAAGAGATTTATATAAAATGCCTGCCTCTCGTCTTTCTATTGGCGTAAGGCGAACATTTCTAGAACTCTTTGCTAAGCCATCTTCTTCTCTGACCGTATTCACTGCAACTAGATTAATAGGAAAATGAAAATCTTCTATTAATCCATCTACCACTGCGACTTGCTGTGCATCCTTTTTACCAAAATAAACATTCGTCGGCTGAACTAAATGAAATAATTTCGTTAATACAGTTGCGACTCCATCAAAATGACCAGGTCTTGACTTACCACATAAACAGTTCGTACGTCTTTCCACTTTTACAGTCACAGACATTTGCCCTGGATACATTTCTTCCACCGAGGGATGAAATAAATAATCTACTCCTTCTTCCATTGCCACTTGTTTATCATGTTCAAAATCTTTTGGATAGGAAGCAAGATCTTCATTTGGTCCAAATTGCAGTGGATTAACAAATACACTCATAATCACAATTTCATTTTGTTCTCTTGCAGCTTTAATCAGTGCTCGATGACCTTCATGTAGATACCCCATTGTCGGCACAAAGCCAATGGTTACTTTATTTTTTTGTAACGAAGTAGTTATATCCTGTAATTGTTTTGGATTTGTGACGATATTCATTGGGTGTTTCCTCCATATAAGCTTTTTATTTCTTCCGCTTTCATCTGAAAGCTATGCTTCATTTCTGGAAAAGCCCCCATTTTCACTTCAGAAATATATTGATCGATTGCAAGAGAAATAGCTTCATTGACATTTGCATATTGTTTTACAAATTTTGCAACTCGATCCACACCATATGTGATCAAATCGTGATAAACAAGAACTTGCCCATCTGTTTCACTTCCAGCTCCGATACCGATTGTAGGAATATCCAATCTCTTACTCACCTCTTTAGCAACTTGCATCGGCACACACTCCAATACTATCGCAAAAGCTCCTGCAGCTTGGCATTTTAATGCATTATCCATAAGCCGTTTCGCTTCATCCGAACTTTTTCCTTGTACTTTATAACCACCTAATACACCTACTGACTGAGGGGTTAAACCTAAGTGTGCCATCACTGGAATACCAGCATTTGTTAAATAGTTGATTTGTTCAATTACATCGTCTGCACCTTCTATTTTCACTGCATTTGCACCTGTTTCTTGGATCAAGCGTGCCGCATTTATTAAAGTATCGCGACGAGATAAATGATAGCTCATAAACGGCATATCAATGACGATAAACGTATTTTCAGCACCGCGTTTAACCGCTTTTCCATGATGAATCATGTCATCCATTGTTACTGGTACAGTTGAATCATATCCAAGTACAACCATTCCCAAGGAATCCCCTACCAATATTAAATCTGTTCCTGCTTGTTCAACTAATTTAGCAGAAGGGTAATCATATGCGGTGATCATCGTAATCTTTTCACCCTTCTGCTTCATTTTGATAAAATCAGTTGTTGCTTTCACTAAGTTTTCCTCCTTTTAAATAGGAAGAGGGAATGGCTTTACACGAAAAAAAACCTTCTACAAAGCATAGAAGGATTGTTTTATATGTCTATTTTCATCCCTCTGTCCTTGTCCAATTGTGGATCTAGGCAGATTAAATTATGGTTTATGCACATTCAAACATACTGGTGCAGTTCATTAAGATACTGCCCGACAAAAGCATTATAACAAATATTTCTCTATCCTGACTATGGGCAAATTACGTTTCCAACAAAATATCCGCAGAGTAAATCGAATGCATAGCCCCTTGCTCATCTTCAAGTAGCAAAACACCATCTTCTGTAATACCCTTTGCAAGTCCCGCTATGCTTCCATTCAGCGTATTAGCTGTCACTTTTTGTCCTAGGCTCACCGAATAGCTTTCCCACAGAAGCTTGATTGGATAAAAACCTTTCTCTAAATAAAGCTGATATAATTTTTCCAGCTGCAACATGATTCCTTGGATAAGTTCTGCCCGATCCCAGCTCTTTTGTGTTTCCAGATAAATAGAAGTGGCACTTGATTGGAGATCTTTCTCAAAGTCTTCAAGCTGCTGATTCACATTAATTCCTATTCCGATAATCAACGAATGAACTCTATCACTATCTGCTTGCATTTCTGTTAAGATGCCTGTTAGTTTTTTCCCATGCAATAAAAGATCATTTGGCCATTTAATATCTGCTTGTACCCCAGTTACTTCTTGAATTCCTTGGACGACCGCAACAGCTGTCAGCAATGTCAGCTGCGGCGCTCTCATTATCGGTATGTTCGGTTTTAAAATAAGACTCATCCATATTCCCTTATATTTAGGTGATTGCCATTTTCTTTCTAACCGTCCTCTGCCACCTAATTGCTCTTCTGCTATCACTAAGGTTCCCTCTTCTGCTCCTTCTAGCGCAAGTTTCTGAGCGATAGTTTGAGTAGAATCAACCGAATCTTCAAAATGGATATTTCTACCCATGTACATCGTATTTAAACCAAAGAATATTTTATCTGGTACAATTTTTTCTGGTGAACTGATAATTCGATAGCCCTTTTTTCGGACAGCTTCTAATATAAAGCCATCTTTTCGCAATGACTCAATATGTTTCCAAATGGCTGTTCGCGAACACCCTAAAAGTTCTGCTAGTGATTCACCAGATAAGTATTGATCAGGATTATTAGTAAAGGCTTCAATTAAACCTTTTCTTATATCTGATGACATCGTTTCAGCCACTCCTTTATTAATTGCTTGTCATTAGAAAGTTTTTCTTCCACGACATTCCTTTCCACTAAGGAGAGAACATCTTTTATCCATGGACCGGGTCTTTTTTCTGTCCAACTTAATAGATCGTTTCCGCCGATTTTTAGTTCTTCCATTGATTTAATCGGCAACTTCTCATACTTTTCTTCTAAATGAACAATATCTATGTTTACCTCGCAATTTTTTAACAATTGATACATTTTTTCCGCACTAACCGCAACAGATAATGTTGCAAAATACAGCGCCTGATTAGACCAATTAGTCATCTGCTCTCTTTGCAGCATCCAATATATTATCTTTTGAATAGTCTTTATTTGCTTGACTGATAATTTCCACGCACGTAAAAACAATTCTATTTGCTGCTTTTCCTTCATTCCAAGACATAAAATTAAAACAGCCCATTTTTCTAGCAATCCAAGCTTGGTCAGTGGTAATTTCGCGAACATAGAAATCCCTTTTTCTTCTGATGATAGCATCGGTAAGAATTGATATATTTTAGTTTCTACCATAATTTTTAAAGCTTCTAAACACCATGAACCTTGTAAAAGTTTTTCAAATTCAGCTGTTATTCTCTCTACCGCTATTTTTGAAAGAAGCTGTTGATTGTTTCTAATGCCATTTAGCGTGTCTTTCTCTAAGTGGAAGCCTAAAGTACTCACAAACCGAATTCCTCTCATTATTCTTAACGCGTCTTCTTGAAAACGTTCGTTCGGATTGCCAACTGTTTTAATTTCTTTTTTTTCTAAGGATTCTTTCCCATTAAAATAATCGATGACACGACCGTTTTTATCCATCGCCATTGCATTAATAGTGAAATCACGGCGTTTAAGATCTTCTTTTAACTCCCGTACAAAATGTACTTGCTCTGGTCTGCGGTAATCTCTATATGCGGATTCTGTTCGAAATGTTGTTATTTCATATGTATGTTGATCCCATATTACCATCACAGTCCCATGGGCAATCCCTACATCAATAGTGTGAGGAAAGATCGATTTAATTTCTTCCGGTGTTGCGGAAGTAGCAATATCGATATCATGAATTTGCTTATTTAATAAATGGTCTCGAACTGCTCCTCCTACAAAATATGCTTCATAACCTGCTTTCTCGATTTTATTAATAATCGGGAGAGCTTCTTCAAACGGATTTATCATTCATTTCACCAGTTTCTAAAATAGATTTATAAATCTCTATATATTGGTCAACGATGATATCGGCCCGGAAATAATCTCGTACTCTCGAAATAGAATGCTGCGAAAATTGGGCATGCTTCTTTTCATCCGTTAACAGCTTTATCGAATGTTTAGCAATATCTTCTATATCCCCAAGTTCACAAATATACCCTGTCTCATTTGGAACAATTACCTCAGGAATACCGCCGACATTTGTTCCTATGACGGGAACCCCGCATGCCATAGCTTCTAATGCCACCAAACCGAAGCTTTCTTTTTCCGAAAGAAGCAGCATGAGATCACTTAAAGAATAGAGCTCCTCCAAATTCTCTTGTTTGCCAAGAAATAATACCTTTTGTCTTAATTGAAGCTCATCCACTAATTTGGTCACCTTCGACATTTCAGGTCCATCACCAACAAGCAATAGTTTTGCGGGAATCTGATTTGCGATTTGATGGAATGCTTGTACAACATCTGTAACTCTTTTTACTCCTCTAAAATTAGAGACATGAATAACAACTTTTTCTGTATCGGAAATCGCCAGTTCTTTTTTCAAATGACTTGCATCGACTTTCCGATAAATTCGCTCATCAATAAAA
Source organism: Niallia sp. M35 (assembly GCF_050971705.1). Classification (NCBI taxonomy): domain Bacteria; kingdom Bacillati; phylum Bacillota; class Bacilli; order Caryophanales; family Bacillaceae; genus Niallia; species Niallia sp. M35. The sequence goes on along the minus strand of NZ_JBPCEP010000008.1, from coordinate 94,707 downwards.
TTATAAACAGGGAGTATTTCTTTGTTTGGCTCAATTACTTCATAAGTTTGGGCGATTAATGAATTAGAAACTGCTGTTACGAGATCTGATTTTTCAATTCCAAAACGTATTCCCGCTGCAAGTGATGGATCATATCCTAGTACTGTTATATCAGTGCCATGAAGTGTTGTAACTATTTTGACATCCCTGTTGCTCATCTGTTTTGCTAATATAGCACAAACAGCGTGTGGGATTGCATAGTGAACATGCAACAAGTCTAACTCTTCTCGATTAATGACTTCCGCCATTTTGCTGCTTAATGCTAAATCATATGGCGGGTATTGAAAAACAGCATATTGATTTACTTCCACTTGATGGTAATAAATATTCGGATACATTTTATTTAAACGAAAAGGAATACTGGAAGAAATAAAGTGAATTTCATGTCCTCTCTCAGCCAGCATCTTTCCTAATTCTGTTGCAATAACCCCTGATCCGCCAACTGTCGGATAACAGGTAATGCCGATTTTTAATTTTTTCATTTGTCTCCACCTAATAAATCTTGATTTAATAATATTGGCTTAGATTTAATAAATCCTTCTGCGTAAATCACACCAACTTCTTTGCCAAAAAGTTTTTCTCTTGCTTCTATTGTGTCAATATAGCCATTTGTTAACGGAGTTTCCACACTGTTTTCACCTTTAACAAATTGACTTTGATAACAATTAAGACTAGCTTGCTTTTGCTCCATATAATCACTAATATCAATAACAAAATCAGGTTTATGAAAACCGTTTATCATGTAATAGTATTGATTCTGTACTTTATGTGCTGATGTATTTCCAACCTGATAGTTTTTTATCCCTGCTGAAAAGACTGCTTCATTCACAATTTTGGTGCAATTGCCATGATCCGGATGTCTATCTTCCCAATAAGGAGAAAACACAATCTTTGGTTTGTATGTACGAATCACTTCCACTACTTTTTTTATAGCTTTTTCTTCTAGATATAAACCTCGATCAGGAATCTGCAATGTCATTCTTTCAGCAATTCCCAGCACTTCTCCTGCTTTTTCCGCTTCTTGTTTACGTCTTTTTACTGTGCCATTTGAAGAAAGATTACTTTCTGTTAAATCACAGATAATAATCTTTTTCCCCTGTGCAGCATATTTTGCGATGGTTGCACCCATGCCGATTTCTACGTCATCGGCATGAGCACCAAAAGCGAGTATATCAACTTCATCAGTTTTCATTGAGTTTTTCTGTGAATTTTTTTGCCACTGGTTCTGTCTTTCCATGAACTATCTTTCTCCAATCTATGTCACCTTGCTCGAGTCCTCGAATTAATACTTCTCCAGTTCCCATATTTGTTGCCAGCGGAACAGAATAAACATCACATAAACGGATTAATGCTGTAACATCAGGTTCATGAGGCTGTGCAGTTAGAGGATCTCTAAAGAAAAAAACCATATCCATATCATTATTAGCAATATACGAGCCTATTTCTTGATCACCGCCGAGTGGTCCTGAATGAAAACGATGTACATCTAATCCTGTTGCTTCTTGAATTCTACCACCTGTTGTTCCAGTTGCGTATAAAGTATGCTTTGCAAATATATTTTTATAAGCAACAACAAAAGCAACCATGTCATTTTTCTTTTTATCATGAGCAATTAAAGCAATGTTCATCCTAATTTCACTCCTACTCCATAATATTTTCTAAACCATATATCAATACATTTACCTTTAATACCTCTTCTACTGCAAATTTAACACCTGACATAAAGGAAGCCCGATTATAAGAATCATGTCTAATAGTTAATGATTCTCCATCTGATCCGAACATAACCTGTTGATGGGCAATTAAGCCTGGTAGACGTGTAGAGTGTATTCTCATTCCATCGAAATCTGCGCCTCTTGCGCCTGGTATGGTCTCTTTTTCGTCTGGGTGTCCTTGTTTTTTGCTTTCTCTTACTTCTGCAATAAGCTCAGCTGTTTTCACAGCAGTTCCAGATGGTGCATCCAGTTTTTGATCATGATGCATTTCCATAATTTCCACATCGGCAAAATAGCGTGCAGCCATTTTAGAGAATTTCATCATTAACACAGCACCCAAAGCAAAATTTGGCGCAATGATACAGCCGCGATCCATTTCTTCACATAATTTTTCTAATTCGGCTAAGTTTTCTTTCGTAAACCCGGTTGTTCCTACTACTGGTCTAACACCATAGCTTAAAGCTGTTTTAGCATGATGCATGCCGAACTCAGGCGTTGTTAAATCAATAAGCACATCCGGTTTTTCTGTTTGTAGACATTTTTCTATATCCGTATATATTGGTACATCATAAGAAGCAAAGCCTTCTATCTCTTTTAAGCTTTTCCCCTCATTCTTATGATCTAAAACTGCAACAAGTTCAAAATTCTCTGTTCTTCCCATTAAATAAACTGCTTCTGTTCCCATTCTGCCTCTAGGTCCTGCGATTACGATTTTTACTTTATTCAATGTCCTAACTCCTTAATATGTATTTTGTCTTTATTGATCTTTCCTTGTCCAACGATCTTTATCCCGTGTGTTAAATTTATGCATAACACGATTATGTGCTTCTTCTAAATCGATATTAAGTGAATTGGCTAAACAAGTTAACACAAACAACATATCCCCAATTTCATCCGTAATTTCTTTCTCTGTTTCCGTTTCTTTTTTTGGTTTCTCCCCATAGTAATGGTTTACTTCTCTAGCCAGCTCTCCTAACTCTTCTGTCAGTCGGGCAAGCATGGCCAGCGGACTGAAATACCCTTCTTTAAATTGTCCGATGTATTCATCTACTTCTCTTTGTATATCTTTTACCGTTTTATCCTGATTCAATATAAGCACCTCAAGTCAATAAGTAATCTTATCCAATTCCATGTTAGCTAATCTAAACCATTTTTACAAACATTTTTGACGATATTAATATAAGTACCTAAAAATGCATACTCTTCTTTTCCTAACATTAACTAATTGCTTGCTTATCTGCTAGATTGCCCATCTGCATGTGATTCGATATAATGGATACGCTAATAATAGTGCATTTTGTACTAAGAAAGAAGGCGAGTCGATGTTTAAAAGTATTAAAGTTAAAAATATCTTGTTCATCCTTTTAGGATCTGCGATATTTTCCTTCGGTATTGTTCATTTCAATATGCAGAACAATTTAGCAGAAGGTGGTTTTACCGGTATTACGCTTTTATTATATGCTGAATGGAATTTGGATCCTTCCATCACAAATTTACTACTTAATATCCCTTTGTTTTTCATCGGGTGGAAGTTATTAGGGAAAAACGTCTTTATTTACACGATTATTGGAACGGTTGCAGTCTCTATTTTCCTCTGGTTTTTCCAGCTTCCAGAGATCGAGTTACATATTCCCCTCACTGAAGATTTGACTCTAGCTGCTTTATTCGCAGGAACATTTATTGGTGTCGGCTTAGGTATTATTTTCCGCTATGGAGGGACAACTGGCGGAGTAGATATTATAGCTAGATTAGGGTTTAAGTATTTCGGATGGAGTATGGGAAAAACCATGTTCTTCTTTGACTTTTGTGTCATTACGCTTTCGTTAATCACGTATCTATCATATAGAGAAGCGATGTATACATTGGTTGCTGTTTTTGTCGGGGCAAGAGTAATCGACTTTATTCAAGAAGGGGCATATGCAGCTAGAGGAGCAATGATCATTTCTGACGACAATGAAAAAATCGCCAATAAGATAATGAGTGAAATGGATCGTGGTGTTACTGTCTTAAAAGGACATGGTTCCTTTACTAAACAAGATCGGGAAGTACTTTATTGTGTTGTCGCAAAAACAGAAATTGTTCGTTTAAAAAGCATCATTACAAGTATAGATCCCCATGCGTTTGTATCGGTTAGTATCGTTCATGATGTAATGGGCGAAGGTTTCACTTTAGATGAATATAAACAACCTCTCGATAAATAAACTAAAAAATTGTATTCACTTTGCAATTAATATTAAATTACTTGCAACGATGAATACAATTTTTTTGCTCTTACTATTGACTTAATAATCATTGCCAAAAATAGAATGATAGATCTCTCCTATTATCCCTTTCATTTGATGTACACCTAAATCAGTATTTGTCATAATTATCGCCCCTTTTTTTAATAATGGGTAAGCTACAAGCATGCTCTGAAATCCAATCCCCCATCCTAATGCAGAAATTTCCACTTCTTTATTAGAGCTATCTAAAAACACGCTCAGTCCGATCCAATTTATGTTCCCTTGCGGACTGATTATCTCCTTAGCATTTTGCCTCGATAATCCTAATTGACTTCTACCTTCCAAAGCATTCATTAATTCCAATACTAAAATCGCTAAATCAGCAGGAGTAGTCCAAATATCACAGGCTGCTGGATAAGGATAAAAGGGGTAGTTTCCGTAGATAATTTGTCCTTTATTATCATGACCAGAAGAAATATTTTCAACACCTCTTATATCAATACAGCTCTGATTCATATGTAAAGGCTGAAGGAGAAATTCTTTTAATACTATGTGAAAAGATTTCTGCAAAGTATCTTCAATCAGTTGTTGAATAATGCAAAAGCCAGCGTCCGAGTAATGAAATGCACTCATTGGTTCACAACTGATCTGTATTTTCTGCCGATTGAATACGGAAGTTCCTTCTAATATGTCTATCATAGGAGGAACTTCCTCGTTTTCTTTCCATTCCCTAAAACTACCTTCTGGGTCAATAATCCCTGATTGATGACTCAAAAGATCTCTTAAAGTTACTTTTTTGCCTTTTATCCATTTATTTGCTGTTAAACGCCAAGAGCTAAGTTTAACATTAACATCTTCATCTAAATCAAGCAGTCCAGTTTCTACTAGCTTTAAAACCAACATAGCTGTCACAAATTTACTTATAGAAGCAGAATGGAAGCGTGTCTGTTCATTAACAATATCCGTTTTACCTGCTTCCTTCACACCATACTGTTTGATACAATTAAGATTTGCATCTTGTATTACCGCTATGCTTAAACCAGCTATTTTATAATGTTTCATTCGCTCTTCTACATTTAGATTTGTTAGTGCCATCCTAACTCCTCCTGTTTTCTTTTAGAGCAATCATAGCACAAAACGAACGTATGGTCTATTTTAATTATAATTAGCTCAAGAACGAAGCTTATTACGGCGCCTATAAGTGATGTCATACTAACTATTATCTATTTTAAAGTAGAATGTATTTCACTAACTCGCTTATCCGTCGGCAGTAAATATGTCAATATTCCTAAAAGCGGCAGCAGGCTACAAATAATCATAATTGCTTGCAAACTAAATGTGTCTCCAATAACACCAAAGATTACTCCACCTAGTGCCCCCATTCCAAATGCTAACCCTACAATTAAGCCTGACACAAGGCCAATCATACCTGGAAGCAGTTCTTGTGCATAAACAACGGTCACACTGAAACTAGACTGCAAAATAAAGCCAATAATAAATAATAAAGGCCCTATTAGCCAAAACGGCATATGTGGGAGCAGTAAAGCAAACGGTGCAGATCCGATTAAAGAAAAGAGAAGAATCGTTCTTTTCCCAAAGCGGTCTGCCAATGGTCCTCCAAGAAAAGTCCCAATTACACCAGCAAGTAAAAACACAAAAACAAATATTTGCGCATTTTCAATACTTAAGCTAAACTTCTCAATTAAATAAAAGTGAAGGAAATTACTAATTCCCGCTCCATACCAAGAACGTGCAAATACAAGGAAAATTAATAAACATATTGCCAGAATAATTTCTTTATTAACAACAAATTCCCGCTTTCCTTGTTGTTTCTTTTGTGGATTTCTAATATACAATTCTCTCTTATACCAAGTTGATACTTGAAATAATACAATCATGCCAATTGTAGCTAGAAGAGTAAACCAAATGGTTCCGAATTGACCTGTTCGTACAAAAATAAAAGCAGTAAATACAGGTGCTAATGATTGACCTGCATTTCCGCCCACTTGATAAATTGATTGGGCAAGCCCGCGTTTCGCTCCAGCTGCCATATAAGAAACACGAGATCCTTCTGGATGGAAGATAGCGGAACCAAATCCAATAAATAAAACGGATAATAAGACCAAGTAAAAATTTGGAGCGAGAGAAAGGCCTAGCATTCCGATTAAGCTTGAGAACATTGCAATCGGCAATAAATATGGTGCTGGCCTTTTATCTGCCAAAACACCAAACACAGGTTGTAGAATAGAGGATGTAATGTTTAAAGCAAAGGCAATCCAACCAATTTGGGTATAATTTAATTCCATTGACTTTTGGATAACAGGAAATAAGGCAGGCACAACCGATTGCATACAATCATTCAAAAAATGTCCAAGACTTATCGCAAATAAAATCCGATAAATGGTCATCTCCTGCCGCTTTTTCCCTTGTACATATTCAGCAGTTTGCAAAAAAACCCTTCTTTCTTTTTGTTTTCTTTTATGTAAATGGCATTGTTTATTATACACCTAGCATTTTTTAAAATCTATAATTTTCTAAAAAATCAAAATTCAAATAAGTTGATTCATCAATATATTTCGTTCCCATAAGAAGTTCCGTGTAATATCACAAATCTTCTTTTTTGATGAAAAAAACCCAACCAATGATACAAAAAACTTTCGTATCATTGATTGGGTTTAGTTTCGACTGAATAAATTAAAGCCCAGCTTATTTTTAATTTCTATTCATCTCTTAACATTCCTGTATAAATCAACAGCAAACGAACTAGTTCGAGAACAGCAACTGCTGCCGCTGCCACATATGTTAATGCTGCTGCATTCAACACTTTTTTCGTTTCTCTTTCCTCATCGTTTCTTATAATCCCTAATGACACAACTTGATCCATCGCACGGTTCGATGCGTTAAATTCCACTGGAAGTGTAACAAATTGGAACAGTACGCCGGCAGCCATTAAGATGATTCCTAATAACATCATTCCAGGAAGTTGTGCGAACATCCCTATTAAGATAAAGATCCATGATGCATTGCTTCCAAAGTTAGCAACTGGAACTAATGTAGAACGAAAACGTAAGAAAGAGTATTCTTGCTGATCTTGGATAGCGTGACCAACTTCATGTGCTGCAATAGCTGCTGCTGCTACTGAATGACCATGATAGTTATCAGTAGATAAACGGACAACTTTAGAACGGGGATCATAATGGTCAGATAATACCCCTCTTGTTTCCTCGACAGATACATCATAAAGCCCATTAGAATCTAATATTCTTCTCGCTACCTCTCTACCGGACATATGGGAGGAAGAAGCTACTTTGGAATATTTTTTGTATGCACTCTTCACCTTCATTTGTGCCCAAATAGGGATGAGAATAATTAGAATAAAATATATAAAAATCATGTTTTTCCCCCTATTATTTCTAGTAGTATATTTTTATTGTAAGCAGGAAAAACACCAAAGTCAAATATTATCCCTTTTTTGTTTTGTTTTTCTTTTTTCCGCTTTATCTCCGAGATATTTCCGCCAGCCAACGTAGGATAAAGTAAGAATAATAATACTTCCCGTCGAAATAATTACCCACCATAAAGAGGGATCTGCCTCATCCTCATAGAGTTGATTAAAAACATCCTGCAATTCACTTTCTAATTGGGTTACTTCCTCTAAATCTCCTTGTTGATTAAAAACTTGTAACCGATACGTATTCATAAACTCTACAAGGGAGTTTAATTCTTGAAATTGTGCAGCGGAAACATCCAGCTTAAGACTCGGATAAATAATTTGATATAACGATAGAAAAGAATCTAACTTTTCATCAAATTTTTCTTTATCATCTAAAAGGATAGCATCCTTCATCTCTCGATAGGTTGACATAACAGGTTCTTCCATCTGAGTCCATAAAGGTTGTTCACCTGATGAAACAGCATCAACCGCCAATCGAAATTTTGTTACCGAATTTATCCGTTCGTCATTTTTAATCGATTGATTAGTGATTGCCTCTACCGCTTCATCATGTGTACCAGTTAAAATCCTCCGTTCATCTACTGTAAACGGACTTCCATTTACACTAACTGAGCTAAACTGGTTTGAAAAATAATCAAGAATTTTTTTGGCATCCTCATAACGTTCTGATCGTACAAGCTGTAATACCTCATCTGAAAGGGTATCTAGTTCATCCAATTCCTTTGCAGGCGTTTTTTGGTCTGCATATACAGAAAAAGAAATAGGCAAAAGTAAAATCAATATCATTAACAACATAACCAATTTAGCCTTCATTCTTGTCCCTCCTCTATCTACTATTAAAAATGTATGATGAGTTGGACAAGGTTAGACTAAAAAAAATGCAATTCTATTGAATCCTCCATTGTAATTCCTCGCTCTTTTTATAGGCATAATAGGCAATCAATAGACTTAAAACACTGAGCCAGAAAGTAAAGTAGCCGATATTTGCCATATATTGATCTAATACGCTATATTTAGGCATCATTTTAAACACATAATCTATCACATCATTATGTAATGTCCAAATCGCTACGAGAATAATATGCCCCCATTTAAAACGATAAAAAGGAATATATAATAATCCTTGAATGGCCATAGCCCCATGTGAAATTATGAGCATCCATGAATCAATGCCGATTGTTCCTGTTTCAAAATAAACAAGGAAGTTCATAACTACTGCCCATATACCGTATTTAAATAATGTTACTAATGCCAGCGCTTCAATTAGTGGCCAGTTTTTTCTCCATAAAAACGCAATTAATACTAACACAAAAAAAAAGCTTGCCGTCGGACTATCAGGTACAAACAATAAAAATTTCGCAGGTGTTTCTGCTAACTGATATCTATACCAATAATAGCCATACACAGTTCCGAAGAGGTTAATAGCGAGTAATAGTCCAATAAAAGATCGATTACTTAATATCATGTAAATGCTTCTCACACTTTTTCTCCTTTTACTATCTTTATCCTCCTATTTTACCATAGTTTATAAAGCATCGGAAAATCTATCGATATTAAAATAATCCCGCAAAGTCTATTATCGGCTTTACGGGACTACATGCTTTTTCATTTATTTTGAAAGAACTTCAATTGATTTGTTAAGGTAATAAACATCTCTTTATCACCATTATCTAGCGCCTCATCAATTAACTGGAGAAGTTTTTCTTTTTGGAATTTTTCTATACTCTTCACTAAAAATTGTTCTGCAATCATTTTATCTTTTTCGGTAATTTGCAGTTTTTTCGGCATAAATGGATTTTCTACTAACACAGCTGCATATTGATGAACTTGATTCGATGCATAAAAATTAAGCTGAATATAAATATCTTCATCACGATTAAGGCGAATATCATGAAAAGACTTTTCTGCATCTGTAGTCATCACATTTTCTTTATAAAATCTAAAAGGTACTTCATCAACACAATGCGTGGACATAATTAAACCTCTTGGACATTTCTCTGCATTTTCAACAAAATGGACTTTTTCCATCAATTGATCATGACTCATTAAATAATTTAAAATCCATACACATTCCCGTCTCTTCAATTGATAGTGATTCAAAAACCAACGAATGAAGTCTTTTTTCTCGTTGACAGATACAGGGGTTTTCATTTTGTAATTCCCTCCTCTGCTTGCAACAAATTTTTACTATCCAACCTGTTTTACCTGCGTCTAAGGAAATGACAATTCTCTTTGCACTCGATAAGCCTTTTACAACGTCAATTAAAACTTGTTCATCCAAAAACCTTATTCGTTATCCATAAGGCGTTGTAATATTTCAATATACTCTTCATTACTTGGATCTGTTTGTAAAAGCATATTAAAAATTTCGGCAGCATCCTTTCTTTTTCCTTCTTCTAAAAGAAAATATCCATAATCATATAGAAAATCTGGAAGTTCTTTAAAGAAAGTATATGCTAATTGATATTTGTTTAATGCCTCTGAATATTTTTCTATTCCATGAAATGCTTTAGCAGCATCCCAATGTAATTGAGGTTCTTCTATTTCTTGGTTATCCATCATCTCAATAAGCTCAAGAACATCATCAAATCGATCTTGTGTTAAAAATAATTTATTCAATAAAAGAACTGCTTCTGTAAATTCAGGATCTATTGCAAGCGCTTCTCTAAAATGTTCCTCGGCTTTTTGTTCGTCACCACGTTTTAAAGCTAATTTACCACCATATAAGTATAAATCTTTATTAAACTCATCTTGCTTTATTCCCTCGATAACTGTATTATACGCTTCATTCAGCATTTCCTCCTGCTCATAGCTGCGAGCTAAATAAAGATATAAGGAATGATAAGAGGGATCCAATCCTTTTACCTCTTCAAACCGATTTATAGCAATTGTATATAATCCTGCTTGCGATGCAGTCAAAGCGAGATTAAAGAGCGTATTGATCTCGACTTTTTCCTCGAGTGCTTTTTCATAATAAGGAATAGCATCCTCAAATGCACCCCCAGCACTTAGATTATCTGCAATTCTCCCATTTATATTTACGCCAGCGATATGTTCCTCTTTGGGTAATACCTTTTGGTAGGACTTAATCGCCTCGGTAATTTTTCCTTGTTCTGCATATAATTCACCTAACGCAAAATCGATAATTACCTCATCTGGTAAGATTTTTTGCGCTTCTTTTAGTTTTTGTTCGCTAACCTCATATAACCCATCCATTTGATAGAGATCAGCAAGCAAAAGCAATGCTTGAGGAAATGAAGGATCATTTGGGTTTAATTGTTCTAAATAAGAAATCGCGGCTTCTTCATTGCCTAATTCCATTTCTACTTCCGCGACAAGAACAAGTAATTCTCCTTCTTCTGGGTAACCTTCCAGTAAAACTAAGAATAAATCTTTTGCTTCCTCCAAAAAGCCTAACTGAAATAATTCTTCCCCCAGCACAAATCTTTCTTCATTATTCCCTGATTTTAATACATCCTGATAATATTTTAACGCTTTGTCTTGTTGACCGTCCTCTAATAAAGATATAATTTCATTAACTCTTTCCATATAATAATCCTCTCTAATCCCCTTCTATACTGTCAGGAAGGAAGGTACTTTTACTTCCAGTAATTCACCAAAACCAGGGCGGTAAAACACTTTATCCCCTGCTCGAATACATTTACCTTTGTGTATGGTCATTTGTATTCTATCATAATGATAATGAAACAAATCATTTTCTTCAATATTTATGATTGCATCATCCATAGCAAATAAATTATATGTTACTTCTCCCCCTTGATATATATTACCTTTAAATGGATATATCCCCATTTTCACTAAATCCGGATAAGCTATCGCTATTCCTTCTTTTATCTCATGGGGAATAGAGGGTATTTTAACATCTCTCATTAAGCTTGACCACATATTTTGTGCTATTTTCTTTTCTTGTTGATCTTTTGTTAAAAAAATGGGAACCAATGGAGCGTTATAGGGGAATAGGGCTTCTTTTATCCATCCCCAAGGTACTCGGTATAACGCTTTTACATCTTCTACCTCGATAAATATAACAGGGATTTTTTCTCTTTTGCATCCTCGTATAAAACTTGGTGATAGCAGTTTTAAAGGAATTTTCACGCCAGCAACAAAATCAATCGCACAGTTTAACATAGGAGTCTTCATTTTTTTCACTTGTAACGGCAATTCCCTTTCTCTGTTAACCTCTAAATAAAACAGCAAGGTTGTACACCCTTTTTTAATTAAATTTTCTTCAATGTATTGTTTTTGTTGAGTATAGGAAAGAATTCTCGTGACATGATTATCAAGCATAACTGTGGTGGGAGCCATCATATAAGGAGAACCATCCATTCGCATATATTGATAGGAGTTAAAGGTATCTCTCATCAATTCCACCCTGTTATCCTCAATTAGAATGGAGGTCTTTTTTACTCTTTGCCTCTTTAATAAATGTATATTTTCGATGATATATCGCATCTTAAATCACCGCCTAGTCTTTTTAAGACAAGCTATGATTTAAGATTTGCAAATATTCCTCCAGCAAGAATTTAATCTTATTTACTGCCAGAAAAAAATCGCCGATAAACATACTATGTTCATCGACGGGCTCTGTTATTTTCTATTCGATAATTCATTGAGATGCTCGAAAAACGAAGGATAAGATACTGAAATTGCCTTAGCATTTTCAAGGGTAAGTTCGCCTTCACAAATTTGCGCAGCAATCGCCAGCATCATTCCGATACGGTGATCTCCATGGGAATCCACTTTCGTTCCGATAAGCTTCTTCCCTCCCCGGACAATCATACCATCCTCTGTCGCTTGTATATCCGCACCTAATTTCTTTAACTCGGTTACTACTGTATCAATTCTATTCGTTTCCTTCACCTTAAGCTCATGCGCATCCTTTATAACCGTTACCCCTTCAGCCTGGGTAGCTAATAAAGCAATAATCGGAATTTCATCAATTAACTTCGGAATAATTTCTCCCTCAATCGTTGTTCCCTTTAAATCACTTGTAGACACAGTAATCGTTCCTGTAGGTTCAAATACATCGGTATCATTTTTATGAATCTCCATGCATGCTCCCATGTTATGAAGAACCTCTAAAATACCAGTCCTAGTAGGATTAAGACCGACATTATTTAATGAAATTTTGCTGTTAGGAACGATGCAACCAGCTACAAGGAAGAAGGCTGCAGAAGAAATATCTCCTGGCACATGAATGTTGGTTCCAGAAAGCTTTTGAGCACCTTCTACAAAGATCTCCTTGTCTTTTCTGCTAATTTCGCCTCCAAATCGCTGAATCATTCTTTCGGTATGATCTCTAGTAGGTACAGGCTCTATTATTTTTGTAACTCCATCTGCATTCAGACCTGCAAATAAAATCGCTGATTTAACTTGAGCACTTGCTACTGGTAATCGATAGGTAATACTCTGTAAATTACCGCCTCGAACGGATAAAGGAGTATATTTTCCGTCTTCCCTGCCATCAATTTTTGCCCCCATTTCTCTTAGAGGAGCAACAACTCTTGTCATTGGCCGTTTCCCAATGGATGAATCACCAATTAGCGTACTATGAAATGGTAAACCGGATAATATTCCTGTTAGCAAGCGGATAGTCGTCCCTGAGTTCCCAACATCCAATATATCTTTTGGCTCTTGTAATGCTTCCATTCCTTTTCCGTGTATTACCACTTCTTTTTCATTTTGTTCTATTAGAACACCTAGCTTCCGGAAACAAGCGATCGTACTTAAGCAGTCATCGCCTAATAAAAAATTTGTAACCGTTGTTGTCCCATTTGCTATCGATCCAAACATAATCGAGCGGTGAGAAATCGATTTGTCACCTGGGACTGCAATTTCTCCTTTTAAACCTCGATTTTTTGTTTTAAGTGTGATTAAGTCCAATAGCTTCACATCCTTTTATCCAATCGTAGTATCATAATTAGAATAGGTAGCAATACACTTCTGTGCTCTTATTCTATCTTCTTCGGTTTGAAAACTAATTGCCAGAATTCCGAATATCTCTTCTCTGGTTTCCATTATTCTAATATTCGTTATACTTATTTTTTCTTGAGCTAAATAACCTGTAATCTCAGATATAACCCCTGGATAATCCGGTACATCTACAAATAAATCATAAAAAGCTGGGATTGCCCCTTTTTGATCTTGGGGCAAACCATCTCTTACTTTTTTTGCTCGGGAAAAATAGTCATATAATTCTTCGGCCCGTTCATTTTCAATGAGAGTAAGGACTCTGTCCATTTCTTTTTTCCATTCATTCATTAACTCAATTAACACGTTTTTATTATGTATTAATATATCGCGCCACATTGAGGGGCTGCTAGAGGCGATTCTCGTAATGTCTCTAAATCCTCCGGCTGCTAACCTAGTTACTAGCTTATGCTTTTCACTAATCTGATCTGCTTGATGCACCAGTGATGCAGCAACTATATGCGGCATATGACTGATAGCCCCAGCTAACAAATCATGCTCTTCAGGAGAAATAACAAGAAATTTCGCATTTGTGCCTTGTAACCATTTTAATAAACACTGAACATGCTGATCCTTGATTTTTTCATGGGGAGTTAATAAATAAAAAGCATTTTCAAAAAGAAGTACTTTTGATGCGGAAACACCACTTTTATGGGAGCCAGCCATTGGATGTCCCCCAATAAAAGTAACGTTTTTATCTAATAGTACTTGTGACTTTTCTGTAATAACAGACTTAGTGCTTCCAACATCTGTGATGATAACATTTTCTTTCAATTCTATTTTAGAAAGTATTTCGATGATTTTTTCTGTTTCTTTAACTGGTGTAGAAAGAATAATCAAATCAGCAGTTTTTGCACCTTCTTCTATCGTTGTTGAAAGATTATCAATAACCCCCATCATACTGGCTAATTTCAAATTATCCTCGGAAATATCAAAACCTGTAATGATGCTTTCTGGGTGTTCTTTTTTTATACATAAAGCTAACGATCCACCTATAAGTCCTAAACCTATTATGAAGACGCGACCGTTCATTCTATCACCGCCTTCTATTCCCAATTGTTATTGCGCCACTTTCTTTTCAGCAAGAAACTGTTTCATTGCTTCAATCAAACCATCGTTTTCTTCTTTTGAGCCTATTGTAATTCGAACAGAGGTTGGATAATTCAATGGAACACCTGAACGGACGATATACCCTTTACTCATTAAGTATTGAAATACTTCATCCCCATCTATTTTGAAATCAACTAGCACAAAATTTGTTTGTGATGGGAAGTAGGATAAATTATTTTCCTCACAGAAACGATATAACTGTTCAAGACCTTCTCTATTTTTCTCTCGACAAGACTCCACAAATTCTTGATCCTTTAAGGCCTCTTCTGTTGCGATTTGCCCTAATGTATTAACATTAAATGGTTCTCTAACCGGGTCTAATGTGTTTAATAAGCTAGCATTGGCAACACCATATCCTACACGGAAACTCGCAAGACCGTATATCTTTGAAAATGTTCGTAAAACGATTAAATTATTAAACTGTCGTGTGAGCGAAATAGCTTCATAATAGTCTTCTGCCACTACATACTCGTAATACGCTTCATCAAGTACTACAAGCACATCCTCTGGAACTTTTTCTAGAAAAGCAAGTAAGTCCTGCTCAGGGATATATGTACCGGTTGGATTATTTGGGCTGCATAGCCAGACAACACTAGTATTATCATCAATAGCTTTAAGCATTGCAGGCAGGTCATGTTCTGCTTTTTCTGTTAGAGGAACTTCTCGAACCTCTGCTCCATCAACGACTGCATTGTGCTTATATTGTCCAAATGTATGACTAGCCATTACCGTATTTAACCCTGGTCTTAATAAGGCTCTAGATATCATTAAGATAATTTCATCAGAACCATTTCCTAATACTAACTCTTCTGGTTTAACCTTTAAAAAATCAGCTAACGCATAGCGAAGGTTTGTTGCATATCCATCGGGATACAATGCATAAGAGCCATCGACTTTTTTTAAAGCCTCTAATACTTTTGGAGAACTTCCAAATGGGTTCTCATTAGACGCAAGCTTAACAATATGTTCAAGTTTAAATTGTTTTTTCACTTCATCTATCGTTCTACCAGGCTGGTAAGCTTTCAACCCTAAAAGCTGCTGTTTCCATTTCATATTTTTCACCTCAAGTTTATTGTTTTGTTAAATCAGGTCTTAATTGAATTGCTTTTTCTAAATAAGTATGCTGTATTTCCTCTTGCGGCAGCTCCGTGTTCCAATGCATCATAATCCGAATACACTTTTCTAATGAATGAGGAACTGCTATTTCTTTCATACACATAACTGGTACATATGTCCAATCTTCTTGCATACGAATAATTTTAGCTGGGAAAGCAGCATTTATATCATCTGTTACTGACAAAAATACGGATGCCACATCACATGCTTTTATATTATTTGCGTTTATCATCTCTTTAAAAAGTCTTTCTGTTGCAGATAAAATTTCTGCTTCGATATTGTGTTCAACCGTTATTGCTCCTCTAACGCCTCTAATCATCTACTTCCCACCTTTAAATAAACCTAATTCTTCTCTAATTACCGCTTCGTTCACTTCTACTAGCACAGGAGATCCTATTTCTTGTAAAAGGACAAAACGAATCGTCCCATTTATAGATTTCTTATCCTGTCTCATTCGATCAATTAAACGTTCTATTTCTAAATCATTGGGAATATCACAAGTATAACCTAACTGTTTAAGCCACTTTATATACTCCTCTAGCGAAAATGCTATGTCATATTTTCGCTTACTTAATCTTATCGCAAATATCATTCCAATCACGACAGCTTCTCCATGAGTAAATTTTCCATACCCCATCTCTGCCTCAATTGCATGACCTAATGTATGCCCAAAATTCAAAAAGGCACGTACACTTGTTTCCTTTTCATCTTCTTCAACAATCGCTTGTTTAACAAGAATACCTTTCTCAAGAATTTCAGACCAATAAGCAATTTTTACTTGTGATAAATCACTTATCTTGCTACGTAGTTCATGATAAAAGCTTATATCGCTAATTAATGCATGTTTGATTACCTCACCAAATCCTGAGCGAAGTTCTTGAAGCGGCAGTGTAGATAGAAACGTTGTATCATAAAAGACAGCTTCTGGCTGATTAAAAACACCAATCATGTTTTTACCTAAAGGATGGTTAATAGCTACTTTTCCGCCAACTGCACTATCATGAGCTAAAATAGTGGTTGGGATTTGAATAAAAGGAATTCCTCTCATAAAGGAAGCAGCTACATAGCCTGCTAAATCCCCAACGGCTCCGCCCCCTAATGCTAACACTAGCGATTTACGGTCAAGGTGCTGTTCTAGCATATAGGTCAAACAAGCATAAAAAACATCAAATGTTTTTGCCTTTTCTCCTGCTGGCACTGTATAGCTAACGACAGGAAAGGAGGAAAGTTTCTTTTCAACCGTTTTCAGGTGCAGCTTTTCAACTGACTCATCTGTAATAATTAAAATTTTTGTTACATCAGCAAATTCCTTTTGCAGAAATGCTGAAAGTTCTGCAATTACATTCTCCCCAATCCATACATCATAATGTTTTGACATTGTTTGAATGGAAACAGTCTGCATTAGAATTCCCTCGCATGTCTATTGTGCTCAGCAATATTAGCTACAAGTCCTTCAAATCGATCAGCATAAAATTGATCAACAATAGCTGCAGCAAGCTCCCAAGCAACTGCATGCTCTGCTACTACAGATGCCGCTGGAACTGCGCAGCTATCACTGCGTTCAATGCTAGCTGTAAATTCTTCTTTTGTATCGATATCCACGCTTTTTAATGGTTTATATAGGGTCGGAATTGGCTTCATTACCCCTCTTACAACAATTGGCATACCGTTTGTCATTCCACCCTCTAAGCCACCTAGACGGTTTGTTCTGCGAGAATAGCCATTTTCTTGATCCCATATAATCT
Source organism: Niallia sp. M35 (assembly GCF_050971705.1). Taxonomy (NCBI): domain Bacteria; kingdom Bacillati; phylum Bacillota; class Bacilli; order Caryophanales; family Bacillaceae; genus Niallia; species Niallia sp. M35. Next base: position 77,315 of record NZ_JBPCEP010000008.1, on the reverse strand, counting down.
CATCATGAACTTCACTTCCTGGCTTTCTAGCAGCTTCAAAGCCTATTCCAATCTCTACTCCTTTAAATGCATTTATACTCATGATTGCGGCAGCAAGCTTTGCATCTAATTTACGGTCATAGTGCACATAGCTTCCCACACCAATCGGCATACCTTCCACTATTACTTCTACTACACCGCCAATGGAATCACCATTTGCTTTCGCTTCATCGATGGCATTCATCATTTTTAAGCCTGCTTCTTCATCTAAACAGCGAACAGGAGAATTTTCCGTAATTTCCCTAAGTTTTTCAATCGACTCATAATTAGTTATATTTGATTTTATACCACCAATTTCAACGACATGTGAGGCAACTTTAATCCCTAGTAAATCAAGGAGCTTTTTCGCCACTGCCCCTGCCGCTACACGAACTGTCGTTTCACGGGCAGAAGATCTCTCTAACACATTTCTCATATCGCGGTGACCATATTTAATAGCGCCATTTAAATCTGCATGCCCTGGGCGTGGACGACTTATTTTTCGTTTTATTTCGTTTGCTTCCGCTTCATCAATTGGGTCCTGTCCCATAACTTTAGTCCAATGCTTCCAATCGTTGTTTTCTACAATCAATGAAACCGGTGAACCTAGCGTATAACCATGTCTAATACCGCCGCCAATTTCAACGGTATCTGTTTCTATTTGCATTCTTCTTCCTCTGCCATGCCCTTTTTGTCTTCTAGCTAACTCCTTATTTATATCTTCAGCTAATAAAGGCATTCCAGCAGGAAGTCCTTCGATAATTGTGATTAATTTGGGACCATGTGACTCCCCAGATGTTAAATATCTCATAATGAATCCTTTCTCCCTTCAACGCTTTAAAGTGATTATGTTCCAATATAACATACCAATCCTGTTATGAATAGTGAAAATCTAAAAATCTTCGCAAAATATTACAACGCGATAATCCTTTTCATAAGAAAAATAGCAATCATGTAAACAATGGCAAAACAACGATAAATTTGCAGTGTTGTTTTGCCATTAACTTATATTTTCCGATAAAAAAAAGTATCTGCTGTCTCAAATCCATATTTAGCAGGTGTAAAAATTTGCTCTGTACTCCCTACAAAGAAAATTCCACCAGGTTTTAAAGCTTGAGAAAATTTATGGTAAAGTAAATCTTTTGCATCCTCTGTAAAATAGATAAGAACATTTCTACACACAATTAAATCAAATGGTCCGCCAAACGAATCCGATAATAAGTTTTGCTTCTTAAATGTTACATTTCTTTTAACTTCCTCTTTTATTTTGAACATTGCACCATCTTTTTCAAAATATTTATCTTTTTGAGCGGATGGTACTTCGTTTAATGCTCGCTCTAAATAAATGCCCTTTTTTGCCCTGTCTAAGGCGTTAATATCAATATCCGTCGCAAGAATTTGAAAGTCTCTCAACTTCATTTCATTGGAAAGAAGCATAGATAAAGTATAAGGCTCCTCTCCTGTTGAGCAGGCGGCACTCCAAACCTTTAATTGTGCTTTTGATTGTAGAAGAGAGGGTAAGATTTTTTTCTCCAGTACTTCCCAGCGTTTATAATTCCGGTAAAACTCAGAAACATTAATTGTCATTCGATCTAATAGCTCGTCCAATAAATGTTTATCCTTATGTATCGCTTTAAAATAATCTTCAAAAGAAGTAAAACCCCTTTTTTCATAAAGAGATGTCAACCTTCTTTTCATTTGTGCCTCTTTGTACAAAGACAAATCTATTCCTGATAATTTGTAAAAATTCTTTATAAAATCTTGAAAATCCTTCTCCATTTAAAATTCCTCACAAGTATAATAAAATCAACTACTTTTTAAGTATATACGATTTTCCCACAAAACGGCCAAATTTTATTCCGATAATTCATATAATTACTAGAAAAGCGGAAGCGACTGGTTATCGGCGTACAAACTGGAGGGCGCTGACTGAGATAAAGAAAACACGGGGAAGCAGTGAGACGATGTTGACTTATCGTAGGGAAGCGACCGAAGTTTGCTAGAAGATAGGCGCTGAAGCTTGACATTGAAAAGCGGAGGGCACTCGGTAGGGGCGTGTGGGATGGAGCGACCGTTCCTGAGATATAGGATACACGATGAACGTTAGTGAATCGATGTTGCCTTATCCTAGGGAACGGTCGAGAAGCCCATCAGCCCCTAGTGCCCGGAGCTAGACATCAAAAGCGGAAGCGGCTGGATATCATCGCCCATACTCCAAGGTAGCCGGTCTCTTAGTTTAATCATTCAAAAAAAATAGCTGCCCTGCATAGGACAGCTAAGTAAGCTATATTAGTAAATCCAACTATCTAATAGTTTCTTATACTCTACTATTTCTTCTTCTTTAAAGAAAAGAGCAATTTCTCTTTGAGCACTTTCTATCCCGTCAGACCCATGGATAATATTTTTATGTTTTACTACTCCAAAATCACCACGAACCGTACCAGGCAAAGCTTCCAAAGGATCCGTTTTTCCCATCATCAGTCTTGCCTTGGCAATAACTTCCTCTCCTTGCCAAACCATTGCAAAAACAGGACCTGAAGTAATAAAATCTACTAATTGTGTAAAAAACGGCTTGCCTTTGTGTTCTGCATAATGTTGTTCCGCTAAATTTTCCGTAATATGAATAAGCTTTGCTCCAACAAGTTGAAAACCTTTTTCTTCAAAACGGGTTACTATTTTCCCTATTAAATTTCTTTGTACCCCATCTGGCTTTACCATTAGAAATGTTCTTTCCATAAGCTCACTCCTACCATATGTATTAGACTAGTAAACATGGTCATTCATGAAAAACTTACCACAAAAACCCAATTTATGCAAAAGAAATTTAAAAACGCTTTCATCAAAAACATGTACAAAAGGTATGCTTATTCCTTAAAATTTGCGCTTTCCTAAATATTTAGCGATATTATTAAGTGCAGATTTTGCTTTTCCATTTGGCAAATCATGGATAGTTTGCAAAGCCTTTTTTAAATACAAATCACTAACCTGCAAGGAACGATCGATAGCATCTGTATTTTTGATCATGGAGATAATTTCCATTAACTCTTTCTTAGGCATTGCCTCATGAACAGTTATCACTTTATCGCGCACTTTTTCTTGTTCCATCGCGAATAAAACAGGCAAAGTAATATTTCCTTGAAGTAAATCTCCACCAGCAGGCTTTCCTAATTCTTCTTCCGTACCTACAAAATCGAGAACATCATCTATGATTTGATAAGACATTCCAACATAATAACCAAATCGATATAACTTTTGTTGATAATCTTCCTCAACATCAGAAACAATAGCCCCTACTAACGAGCTTGCCGATATTAATAATGCCGTTTTCCGTTTAATTCGTCGAAAATAATCCCTTATATTTTGATCAAATCGGTATTTATCTTTTATTTGCTGAATTTCACCGATACATACTTCCACTATCGTATTAGCAAGGACTTTGTGAGCAGCTGGCTTATCTATCTCACTCATAATTTCTATTGACCTAGCAAAAATATAATCCCCTGTATACATGGCTACTTTATTATCCCATTTTGCTTTAATCGTCGGTTGGCCTCTCCTTAAATCGGAGTCGTCTATAACATCATCATGAACTAAGGATGCCATATGAATTAATTCTAATGAAATAGCTGCCTTTTTTATAACCTGAATATCATAGTTACCAAACTGTCCAGCAAGCAATACGAATATCGGACGTATTCTTTTGCCACCTGCTTGCAATAAATGTAACGATGATTCTCTTAAAATGGAAGAGTTCGCCTGTACCGTTTCTTCCAAAGCTTTCTCAATCTTATCTATATCCGAATTCAAAAATGAGTACATCATTTTTAATTTCACTAACTACTCACCCAACTTGTATCGATATTTTAAAATAATTATCCAGCATAAAAATGCTTATATATAAATTTAATCCTATTTATGAAAAAAAGAGGTCTAAATACAAGGACAAGAATACAGGATTAAAATGTAGTCCTCCCATCTTGATCCAAATATTGCTTATTGGATTTTGATTTAGACTCTCCTCTATGATTGCACGATTATTTATATCCTATATGAACCGCAGCAACACCACCAAAATAAGGCTTATATGTCACTTTCTTTAGTCCAGCTTCTTGAAACATCAGAGCAAGTTCTTTCATACCCGGAAAGTCACGTGCCGATTCTTGAAGCCATGAATATTCCTTATAGCTTTTCGCAAACAATTTCCCGAAAACCGGCATGATATATCGAAAATAAAAGTAGTATCCCTGTCTAAAGATCGGCATTGTCGGCTGGGATGTTTCTAAACAAACTACCAATCCACCTGGCTTTACCACTCTTCGCATCTCTTTTAAAACAGTTAAATAATCTGGAACATTTCGTAAACCAAAGCCGATTGTCACAAAATCAAACTGATTATCATCAAATGGCAATTCCATAGCATTCCCGTGAATAAGCTCAATATTCTCATATCCCATTGTCTTTTGTTTACCGATACTCAACATATTTTCACTAAAATCAAGTCCAACTACTTTGCCGTTTGGTCCAACTTGCTCTGCTAGGCTAATTGTCCAATCAGCTGTTCCGCAGCATACATCTAAACATGCTGCTCCTTTAGGCACATTCATTCTCTTCATCGTGTCTTTTCGCCATAGTTTATGTTGCTGAAAGCTGATGACTGAATTCATTTTATCGTAATTACTATAAATTTTTTCAAATACATTATGTACCTTTTCTTCTTTAGATTGCTGCTCTTGCATTTTTAATTACCCTTCCTCTACGTACAATTGTTGTTTGTTTATTGCATTTAATAACTGATAGGTATTTTCTCTAAACACTGCTTGTAATTCAGGAAGATTTTCTAGCATCTCTTCTAGTCGTGAACTTGTCTCTTTTAAATATTTATCTAATACGGCTGTTTTAGCACTTATAGATAATAAATTATTCTTATTCTCATACTTATAAAATGTTTCGACAACGATTGATCCTTGCGTGCGGTCATATAATTCTTTTTCTTTTTGTATTCGATAAAGAAACAAATATTCCTCTACAAGCGATTTCCATCCATCTAATTGATAAAAGTCCACAAGCTTTTTAATTAATGCTCCCTCAATATTTTTCAGGCTTTCTATTACCTGCTCTATTGTTTTCGCATTCTGATGATAAAAGAATATTTTATTCTCATTTATCTCTTTAATTCCTTCTGCAAGGAATTTAAGCATTTTAAGGTCTTCGATTTCAGCTAATATTTTATAATATTGCCCACTATATAAATCCCCTGCTAATACTGTTAACTGTCGATTTCTTTCGTTCCCTTTATACATCTTTTCATTTGTAACAAGCTCATGGGTATCAAGGGCAATTTGTATAAGTGTAATAGTTGTTGCATATGTAATTATTTCTTGTTTTTGTATATTTGCCTCTAAAAGGACAGATATAATTAGTAAAATCTTATGTTCATCTATAACCGGATTTGGTATATGTTTTTGCAAATAATGATTCGAAGTTCGCTCAATCACTCTTTTTTTTACACTCTCTATTAATTCCTGCATAACCATAACATCACCCTTGTTCCCCATTTATTCCTGGTTTTCTATAATTTCGTTTCTCACATCTGCTTTTAATTAAGACAGGTGAAACTATCTTTCGAAAGATTGTCTATCTATCTTAGAGCTACAAATTAACAAAGCAAACTTAAAAAAAATACTTTCCATTTCTATCACATATTCTAATTATTATATCACAAGAAAAAGTAAAGGGATACAATTGGCACTTAGGAAAGGGTCTGCTTTATCTTTTCCGAATTAAATGAACATAATTCAGCTTTGTTTCTTTGCACCATTAAAAATAACAGAAAAAAACCGCGATAATTTTCGCGGTTTTAGTGAAATACTATCATTGTATGTAATTATTTCACTGCGTCTTTAAGTGCTTTACCTGGTTTAAAAGCAGGAACTTTACTTGCTGCGATTTCAATTTCTTCACCAGTTTGTGGGTTACGACCTTTACGAGCCGCACGCTCACGTACTTCAAAGTTACCGAAACCGATAAGTTGTACTTTATCACCATCTTTTAAAGCATTCAAAATTGTATCGAAAACAGCGTCAACTGCTTTAGTAGCGTCCTTTTTTGATAGTTCACTTGCTTCAGCAACTGCATTGATTAATTCTGTCTTGTTCATGCCTTTCACCTCCTCCCGAGTGTTTCAAATAAAAGCTAAAAATTAGTTTCATATCTTTATTTGTAAACAAATTAACGGAATTATATACGTCCTACTGAATTTTTTCTTAATTGAGACCAATTGGTTTCTACTAAAAAGAAATTCCAGTATGAAAAGCCTTAAGCTTTTAATAAAGATTAAGAAACCTTTTATAACGCTAATTCCTTTAAAAGATTATCATAATCATTTCTGCATATCAAGAAATTTTATATATTGATAGCAATATTTTCTTATTTTGAAATAAAAGCGTAACATTAAAACCATATTTTTACCAATTTCATCCATAATTTGAGCAGAAATGGAACTATTCTCCCGTTGTTTCAACAAAGTTATAAACGGGTATATATCTAATAAAAGAAATGCCTTTTTATTTATTCATCAAAAAAAGAACTCTAAAATAGAGTCCTTACAAAATAATTGCTATGAGTCCACCAGAGCCTTCGTTAATAATTCTTTCTAATGTCTCTTTCAGTTTATAACGTGCATTTTCTGGCATTAATGACAATTTTGCTTGTATGCCTTCTCGGACGATGGAACTTAAACTTCTTCCAAAAATATCCGAATTCCAGATAGATAATGGATCATCCTCAAAATCTTGCATTAAGTATCTTACTAATTCCTCACTTTGCTTTTCAGATCCAATGATTGGGGCAAATTCACTTTCCACATCCACTTTAATCATATGGATGGATGGTGCAACGGCTTTTAATCTAACCCCAAATCTCGAGCCTTGACGAATGATTTCCGGTTCATCTAAACTCATATCCACTAATGAGGGGGCAGCAATGCCATACCCAGTTTGTTTCACCATTTTTAAAGCATCTGAGATTTGATCATATTCCGTTTTAGCATGTGCAAAATCTTGCATTAATTCTAGTAGGTGGTCTTTTCCTCTAATTTCCACACCTACAATTTCTTTAAGGATATCATCATATAATTCATCTGGTGCAAACAAATCAATTTCTGCGATACCTTGCCCCATTTCTATACCTGCAAGACCAGCATTTTCAATGAATTCATATTCACTAAATTGCGAAACGACTCTATCCACATCTCTTAATCTCTTAATGTCTTTAACTGTTTCTTTTACTGCTTCTTGATAATTATCTCTTAACCAATGATTTTCTCTTAATACCATTACCCAGCTTGGTAAGTTTACATTTACCTCTAAAACTGGAAACTCGAATAATGCTTCTCGCATAACATTTAATACATCTGTTTCACGCATACTTTCTACACTCATGGCAATAACTGGAATATCATATTTTTCGGAAAGCTCTTGTTTTAGAGCATCAGTATTAGGATGATAAGGCTGAGCACTATTAATAATCATAATAAATGGTTTACCAACCTCTTTTAACTCTTCAATTACTCTATTCTCAGCTTCTAGATAGTTACTTCTTGGAATATCACCAATCGTACCATCTGTTGTAATAACGACTCCAATTGTACTGTGTTCTTGAATAACCTTTCTTGTTCCTATTTCAGCAGCTTCATGAAATGGAATAGGCTCTTCATACCATGGTGTATTGATCATTCTAGGACCGTTTTCATCCTCATAACCTTGTGCACCCGGCACAGTATACCCGACACAATCTACAAGCCTAATATTCACTTCTAATCCTTCATCTACTTTAATAGAGGCCGCTTGATTTGGAACGAACTTTGGCTCTGTTGTCATAATTGTTTTTCCTGCTGCACTTTGTGGAAGCTCATCTTTAGTCCGAGCTCTATCACCTTCATTGTCCATGTTTGGGATAACAACCAATTCCATGAATTTTTTTATAAAAGTTGATTTTCCGGTACGCACTGCTCCTACTACACCTAAGTAAATATCACCGCCCGTTCTTTCGGCAATATCTTTAAAAATATTTACCTTTTCCAAGTGATCCCCTCCTGAACTTTTCCTAGTACATGGGATAGAATTATCCATTTAATACTATTAGACAATATATATTTATGATGTTGTCCTATCTCTTTATGCCTTATTTTTTATTTTCCTCCCCTTTTTTTTGCTAGTTTTTATTTTAAAGTAATAAGACCTTTGTTTATGAACGTAAAAATGATGCCCATCTATACGTTTTCTTTTTATGAAACTAGCATGAATTCATTTATAAGCTATATTAATCCCATTTGTTCTGTGTATGAATAAATAAAACCTTCTCTTCAATATATACAAGAAGAGAAGGGATATGACACTTTTTGTTTGGAATCACCTATAAAAGACTAGAAAAACTAATCTGATTATCAGCCAGTCTATTAAACTTGCCAAACTGTTACAAAGACATATATCGTTCAAACAATATAGGATAATGTAAAGCGTCGAAAAACAAAAAAAAATCAAAGTAAGAAGTAGGGGAAACTTCTCACTTTGATTTCCATTGACTATTTGACCCAAACCCTGTTCATTCCACTAGGTTGCTTCAAGGCATTTTATGTTATTACATCCATTTTCGAACCATTAAAACGCCTAAATTTCCATAAAAAGATTTCGTTCATTCTCCTTTCATAAGAAAGGATTTACAAAGTACACATCTTTTCCTTATTCTATGTACTGAGAAGCAAGAATGTTTATTAAATCTTCCATTTCGTTCGTTTTTCCTCTGGCCATTAAGCTTTCGACTGCTGCTTTTGCATCTTGGCCATTGAATAAAATTTCGAATAATGCATTTGTGATAGGCATCGTAACATCGTATTTTTCGGAAAGCTGATGGGCTGCTTTCGTTGTTCGAATTCCTTCTACAACCATTCCCATTTGCTCCAGTACTTCTTCTAGTGCATGACCTTTTCCAAGCATATTACCTGCTCGCCAGTTTCTTGAATGAACACTTGTACAAGTAACAATTAAATCTCCAATCCCAGTCAAACCAGCAAAAGTAAGTGGATTTGCGCCCATTCTTGTTCCAAGTCTTGCCATTTCAGCAAGTCCTCTTGTAATTAATGCGGCCTTTGCATTATCACCAAAACCTAATCCATCTGCAATCCCTGCACACACTGCAATAATATTTTTCAACGCCCCGCCAATTTCTACTCCGATAAGGTCCGGATTTGTGTATACTCGAAAATTATGATTGATAAATAAATCTTGTACCAGTTCAGCTTCCTTCATATTTTTAGAAGATACTGTAACAGTCGTCGGATGACGCAAGCTTACTTCTTCCGCATGACTAGGTCCAGAGAGCACAACAATACTCTTTCGGATGCTTTCAGGTATCTCTTCCTCCATTATTTCAGAAATTCTAAGTAATGTACCAGGTTCAATTCCTTTGCTTACATGAACGAACGTTTTCGGTTCTTTAATATACGGGAGTAATTGAGGAATTACCTCACGCATCGCTTTTGTTGGTACAGCTAAAACAATGATATCCACATCATGAACACTCTCTTCTAACGAAGTAGTGCCTTTTACTTCATTGGGTAAGGTAATTCCAGGCAAATATTTACTATTTTGATGTAAATTATTTATCTCTGCAATATTTTTCTCATCTTTTCCCCAAATATGAATAGTATGACCATTGTCGCCAAGTACTAATGATAGTGCTGTCCCCCAGCTTCCAGCACCAATCATCGCTACGGATTTTTTATCTTTCATCCTTTACACCTCTTTTATTTTCTTTCTCTTGCAAATATTTTAATCGGTGTTCCTTCAAAACCAAAGGCATCTCTAATCCGATTTTCTAAAAATCGCTCATAAGAAAAGTGAAGCAATTCTGGATCATTTACAAAAACAACAAAAGTAGGCGGTCCAACTGCAACTTGGGTAGTATAGTATATTTTTAATCTTTTTCCTTTATCTGTTGGAGTTGGATTCATCGCAACCGCATCCATTATAACATCATTTAACACACTTGTTTCCACTCGGCGTGTATGATTTTCACTGGCAACTTTAATCATCGGAATTAAAGTATGAATACGTTTCTTTGTTTTCGCAGATAAGAATACAATTGGTGCATAGTCTAAGAATAAGAAATGCTCCCTTATATTTTGTTCAAAGGTTTTCATTGTTTTTTCATCTTTTTCTACTGCATCCCATTTATTTACAACAATAATAACTGCTCTTCCTGCCTCATGAGCATAACCAGCAATTTTTTTATCTTGTTCAATAATGCCTTCTTCCCCATCAATAACTACTAAGACAACATCCGATCTTTCGATTGCTCGTAATGCTCTAAGGACACTATATTTTTCTGTAGACTCATATACTTTTCCTTTTTTTCTCATTCCAGCTGTATCGATAATCACGAATTCTTCACCATTAACCGTTACTTGGGAATCAATTGCATCACGCGTTGTTCCTGCAACATTACTTACGATTACGCGGTCTTCGCCTAACATTGCATTCACTAATGAAGATTTCCCAACATTTGGTCTTCCTATAAGCGAAAATTTAATAACATCATCATCGTAATCCTTTGTATCACGCTTAGGAAAATGCTTTGCAGCTTCATCCAATAAATCTCCAAGTCCTAGACCATGTGAACCAGAGATCGGAAACGGTTCTCCAAATCCTAATGAATAAAAATCATAAATTTGTTCTCTCATATCTGGGTTATCTACTTTGTTTACAGCTAACACAACAGGCTTTTTCGCTTTATACAAAATCTTCGCCACTTCTTCATCTGCGGAAGTAACACCTTCACGACCGTTTGTTATAAAAATAATAACATCTGCTTCCTCAATTGCAATTTCTGCCTGCATACGTATTTGGTCTAAAAATGGTTCATCCCCAATATCAATACCTCCTGTATCAATAAGGTTAAAATCATGATTTAACCATTCTGCCGAGCTATAGATACGATCTCTCGTTACTCCTGGTATATCTTCTACAATAGAAATCCGTTCTCCTACTATCCGATTAAAGATAGTAGATTTCCCAACATTCGGTCGTCCAACTATTGCAATAACTGGTTTCGCCATCGCTATCATCCCTTCATATACATAATCATTCTATCCATGCAGCATGATTCCTTAGCAGTATAAACCTAAGGTAATCACGATGTTAAAGAACATTTCTTAGATTATTTATTTCTTTTATGAACGTAAGCACTAAAGCTTTTTTGTACTTTCCGTTTTTATAGCTTCGTTTTGAGTATGTCATAAACACTAATTCAAAAAATTCTCCTTCAAAACAAAACCAATAATCGATTTGCTCAAGTAATACCCTTTAACAAAAAATAGTAAAATAGGGGTTAACCCTTAAACTGAGAGGTAGACCCCTAACTAAAATAGTTTATCAAAGAGATGATAACCTAGCAACATAAAACTATATTTCTTTTGCATAACCTTACTTTTTTCTAGCTCTCTTATGATAATTAATGTTTTACAATAATAAAAACTTCCTCGCTGATTTTATGGGCAATCCCATCTAATATTGCTTCTAAATTAGTCGCAACTGTTTCTAATTCCTTTGTATCTTGGCAATAAAATACACCTGTTCCTGGAGCAACTTTATTTGGATTAGTTGTTATGGAGGCTAAAATGTATTTCTCTAAAGTCATTCTAACTCATCCTCCCTTTCTTCACGCTTACTTGGCATGCGAATCGCATTTTCTAGAGTTGGAACTGCACCAATGATACGAATGGCCTTTTTTTCATTATGTATTTGAGGTAACACAAATACAGCAACTCTTCCATCTTCTAGGTCTCTCTTAGCTAGAGGTACTAACGCAGGTGTTCCGGAGTCACGGTATACACCCAGAGCCGTTGTAACATCATATAAAATTGCTTGTCTTTGACCTAAATTTGCAATGGTAGTTCTCGCATTAAAATTCTTTGGTGTGAGAATAAATCCCATCCCATATTTCAACACTTCTTTCTGTCGCTCCGGTAACCCAATATTCATAATATAAATGGTATCAATATGTAAACCAGCCCCTTTAAATGTCGGTTGAACATATTCTATATCTACTATATCCTTTAATTGACCACCAGACATTAGTTTCTTCGCTATGACAACCGAGATGATTGCTGCAAGTATTCCTGTCCATATGTTGAAAACAATATAACCAAACGTGCTGACTAAGCCAGCAAACATTACTAAATAATTTCTACTTTCAAAAGCAATCGCGATTCCTTCGATATATGTTTTTCCTCTTGGTACCATTTCAAAACTATCTAGTTCTGTTAACGTATTTCTCTCCATATTTCTAACTTCACGAAATTGAGAGGCGGCAACAGTAAGGAAAGTTACTGCTGTAAAATCTTTGTTTAATATGGATGGTATTGCTACGGATCCTAAACCTGCTGCAATAAAACCTAACGCTATATGAATGATTTTCCCATGTAAATAAGTCGGATATTGTCTATAATCAGTGCGCAGCATAAACATCCTTAACAAGGTTCCAACAATTACTCCAAATAGAATTGGATAAACGAAATTACTCATAAGTTTTTTTGTCTCTCCTTTTCAAGCAAAAATACATAATTTTCCCATCTAACAAGTGTTATTTTTAGGTAATAAAGAGAAATCAATCCTAGCAAACCAAGTGTTAAAAAATCGAAAAAGGCCATTGAACCAATGGAATAATCCATCTGATAGCTTCTTAAAAGGAAGCTTAAAACTATCTCCCCATTAATACTTCCAATCAGCAAAACAAGTATTTGGCAAGATATATTTTTGTGCACCAAGATAAGGAATGTAAATAATATACTTGTTTTCAGCCATACACCCGGAATGAATACCCAAAAAGGATCAATGATGGCCATTAACTCATATGTAACATAAGCTAACATCATAAAAAAAGACGAAACAATCGTATAAATGCAGTTCTTCCATCGCAAAGTACCTGTATAAAAAAACGACATTATTAACACAACTAGGAGCAAAATGGAGCAACTTTTTCCTTGCCATTCCCACTGGTAAGGACTTAAAATAATTGCTGTTAATATATAAATAGAATATTTTGTTCGCTTTGGATTATTTTTGTCCATAAAAAACGTTGTTATTATCCAGATACACCATGTACAGAATAAAAAGATTAATCCTTCCATATCCTCACTCTCCTCTATTTTTCCATTATGTCTCGGAACTATGTAATTTAAACGAAAAAGATAGAAGAGGGCATAGGGACTATTCGGTAATTTTTTTAGGAATTTTTTTCATTAAGTATTTTCTGCATACGGAAGAATAATAAAAAGAACTTCTATGAAAGAAAAGAAGGAGACATCCATTTTATAATGGAAATGAAAAACAGGAGGCATTGTAAATGGGTAAAGATAGACAGGAAAAAAAATTAAAAAATAGTAACAGAGTAGAATCTGATCGCGATCAAGCACTTCATTATAATGGTTCCACTCGCTTACAAAGTCCAGAAGAAGGAAGATTACTAAACGATAATAAGTAAAAAGACAAAGAGGTAGCCAAAATGGCCACCTCTTGATTATATAACATTAATTTTTTAACTTTTTCAATTGCTCACCAATCATATCTCCTAATTGGAAACCTTTTGATTCTTCAGGAAGTTCATATACTTCTTCTTCGTCTATTTCTTTTTCTGTTAATTCTTTAATACTTAAAGAAAGGCGTTGTTCTTCTTCATTCACATCTAAAACTTTTACTTGGACTTCTTGTCCTTCTTTTAATACTTCGTGAGGTGTTCCAATATGCTTATGGGCAATTTGAGATATATGAACAAGACCTTCAACCCCTGGGAATACTTCAACAAAAGCACCATAGGAAACAATACGTTTTACAGTTCCATCTAGAACACTACCTTTTTCAGCACGCGCTGCAATGTCTGCCCACGGTCCTGGTTGTGTTTCTTTAATAGATAAAGAGATACGATCATTATTACGATCAACACTTAATACTTTCACCTTTACTTCTTGCCCTTCTTGAACTACATCTGTCGGACTAGAAATATGATCATGAGATAATTGAGAAATATGAACTAATCCATCAATTCCGCCTAAATCAACAAAAGCACCAAAATCTGTAATTCTTTGCACGGTACCTGTAAGTGTTTCGCCAACTTCAATTGAGTCAAGGAGGTTTTGTTTTTGTTTATTTTTCTCTTCCTCAACAACTGCACGGTGGGATAATATAAGGCGACTCTTGTCTTTTTCCAATTCTACAATTTTAAAAGAAATGATCTTCCCTTTGTAATCAGAAAAATCTTCTACATAATGAGCTTCTACTAAGGAAGCAGGAACAAAGCCTCTGACACCAAGATCAACCACAAGTCCGCCTTTTACGACGTCTTTTACTTCTGCTTCGAACACTTCGCCAGAATTAAACTTCTCTTCAAGCTGATCCCATGCTTTTTCCGCATCCACTTTTCTTTTTGACAAAACCAGAGCATCTTCTTCCACTTTAATTACTTCTAACTCAAGTTTGTCTCCTTCAGCTACTACATCACTCGCTTTTTCAATGTGAAGGCTAGATAATTCACTTATTGGTATAATCCCATCGAGTTTACTGTCGCTGATTGCAACAATCACCTGTTTCTCTTCCACTTTCGTAATCTGACCACTTACTACGTCTCCGACAGTATAATTATTTACAACTACATCATTTAATTCCTCAGACATATGTACTCCTCCTTCGACTCTATAGCGCCTAAACATTCTCGAAAGAATGTTTAGGCAACCGAAAATAAATTAATCATGCATACGATTTATAAGAAACCTTCTCTTTAAAGTTCTTACAAACTTCTTTTTTTGTCAAGTAAGAAACACTAGACTAGTTTGAAAGATTAAGTGATTTTTGCTTTCGTTTTCATTAATTACTTATTTTTTCTCTAGTTAGCTCCATAATTTTTTCGACTACCTCATTTATGGATAAAGAAGTTGTGTCCAATTCAATCGCATCGTCCGCCTTCTTCAATGGAGCAATTTCACGTTCTGAGTCTAATTTATCTCTTGCAGCAATTTCTCGTTTTAACTGTTCTAAGTCTGAATGATAACCTTTTGATACATTCTCTTTATGTCTTCTAATTGCTCTTTCATCAACAGAAGCTAAAAGGAAGACCTTTACTTCAGCGGTCGGAATCACATGGGTACCAATATCTCTACCATCCATTACCACCCCGCCGTTTACAGCAAACATTTGTTGTCTTCTTACCATTTCTTCCCTTACGAGCTTATGTTTAGAAACAATGGAAACAGAGTTTGTTACTTCACTTGAACGAATTTCCTTTGTGACATCATTGTTATCTAAAAAAATTAGTTGACCATGTTCACCTGGGAAAAGCTCAATAACTGTTTCATTTAACATATTTATTAAACTTTTTTCATCTTCTAAATTTAAATGATGATTAATTGCTTTAAAGGTCAATGCTCTATACATAGCACCTGTGTCAATATAAATGTATCCTAATTGTTCCGCAACAATCTTTGCAACAGTACTTTTTCCTGCTGCTGCAGGTCCATCAATTGCAATGCTAATTTTCTTTTCCATAAATCCTCCTGAACTACTGGCTCAAATATACCAATTAACTTATTAAAAAATTCTCCTATTCTATTTCTCCTCTAAAAGGAATGGGAAATCATAGCTAGTCCCATTAACAAAAGAGAAACAACATTAATAATACGGAGAGAAAGCTTTGCTTTTACGGCTTCACTTTCTTTTATTTTAACATATTCTTTCGATTTTTTATCATTAAATCCTCTCTTTTATCTATCTCTTTGGATAGGACAATTTATGAATAATCATCCTTATCTACCGAAGGTCTCAAGAAAGGAGACAAAATTCGAATCCATGACACCTTCATATTGAGTGATTGTTCTTATTTCCGGTATAAAATCCCAAGTATGAAGCATTTGCCCAATAATAAAAAAGACAATTTGAAGGGCGATAATCTTTAATAAAATTCTTTCAACCGTTTTCACTCCATGCAACTCCTTTTTCTACTGCTCTTATAAACAAAGCTAGACTCATGTAATATTTAGATTATAGGAATAGTATCGGAGTAAATGCATGCCTTTATTCAAATTTCAAGCCCTTTCTTTTTCAGTGATAGTTGACGGTCAAAGCTGAATCTTAGCATGGATTGTCGATCAACGGGATCGACGTCCAAAAATTCGATAGCCATTTTATAGTTCTGTTCGTTGTATTCGAAGATTTTTTTTATTTTCGCAGATAAATGTAGATAATTATACTCACCATTTTGTAAAGGTAAGACTACTGAAACTTTAATTTTACTATTTTGCTGAAGTTTTATATGTTTCGGAACTATTACCGCAGCTCCGCCTGCACTAAAATCCAGAGAAACAGTTGTAAATGGTTCTAAATTGTTCTCTTTCTCGAAAGGATGGATAGCCATATCAACACTTGTTTCAATCCTTACAAATTGTCTTCGCTGAATCTTAATCATTTGATCATCAGGAGGTAGCGAAAGGATTAGCAGGGGAACATTATTCTCTTTTTTCCTACCGATAACTTCTGAATGAAATAAATAAGCATTACCTTCGTTTGTTACAAAGTTAATCCTTAACTGAGCTCCATTCATGAGAAAAACAAGCTTGTTTGTTTCAAGGTGAATTGGATATTCAATACTGATTGATTTCTCCTCGACTCCTAAAATACGACTTTTATACTGTTCTACTTTTGTTTCGCCATGAATCGGTTCAATGACTAATGTGTCTCCTATTGAAATCACTTTATCTCACACTTTCCTTCCTATTTATATAAACGTTTTAATGCTACTGATCTTATTTTTTCTATATAAATTATGTAGTTCGTTTAGAAAATCTTAAGTAGACCTAAAGACCTAACGTTCGAATCCAGTTATTTATACCAAAATACCTACTTTTATGTATCATTATTGCATGAATGTTTTATATTTGGCAATACCGTCCATTCCATCATTAACAACACAGTAATTCTAATTCTATGTACCTATAATTAAAAAACTGTCAACAGACTTTTATTAAAGTTTGTTGACAGCTCTTTTCTAATTACACAACTTCTTCATATACAGGTTCAGCATTTTTTAACTTCTCTACCTTCTCTTCCACTCCATTATCAGCATTTATATAAATTCGATAAGTGTCTTCACCTAATGTCCCGATAAATTCATAACATAATACTTCTTCATTCATGTCATTTAAGATGATTGCCAATCCATCATCCATTATTTTTACTTGTTTATTAATTTTTTTTCGTGCATCTTGTTTGGAAATAACCGGATCTTTTATTTCTCTTTCTTTATTTGCCTTTAAATAATCCTCTGCTGCAAAACCAATGATATTTCCATTATCCAATGCAACCTTCATTTTGACACTATCTGGATAAATCTTCACTCCATCTATTTCAGTGACAAAATTAAACACACCAATATTTTCATACTGCATACTTTCAAATAACGCTAGATTTTTAAATTTATGTTCTTTTAAAAATTCAACTGCTTGATTACTTGCTTCATTTAGACTTATTTTATCTTTCTTAACTTCTCGAGAAACAATTGACCATATTGGATATCCGCCTTTTTTCGTGATATCCATGCTAGCTTCTACATTTGTTCCCTTTTCTTTAAGAGAAACACTATAAAAACCATAGTTTGATCCTTTACCATTTCCTGTAACTTTTACATCAACAGGATTTTTAAAATCTGCAAATTCTTTTGCGATTTCTTTTGCTTCTTTTTCTGTTATTGTCTTGCCTTTTAAATTTTTAAAGTTTTCATCTTTCTTTTCCATATTTACATTTGTCACACCAAAGCTTGTTTCCTGATAACCTTCTACTTTATCTTCTACCGTTTTTAACCCATCTATAATGGTGTTATCCAATTGTTTATCGGTAGCTAATGCCATTTCAACATCCATCCAGCGAAGATTATTTTCTAGTACCAAATGCTGCACGTTTCGTAATTCATCTTGAATGTCTGCTGCATCTTTATACAGCTTTGTTAACGTTTTGGATTCCTCATCCGATAACGGTTCTTTATTTAAATCTCTGACTGCTGTCCGATAACTAAAATCTCCGATATTCGCTAAAAACTCTTCTGTTTTATTAAATGGTAATAATGTCAATGGTAATTGACCTACATCTGAATGGGCTTCTGAAGTAATTCGCCATACTTCTGCCAATGCAGGAGACAGAGATTCTTGTGAATTCATTGCTAAAGTTGTCCCGATTTGATCATGAAGTAGGTCTACTTGATAAGTTAAATCATGAAAAGCTCTCTGGTAGTTATTCTCTGCGTTTAATAATACAGCATTTTTCTCTTTATGTTCTTGATAGCCCCAAAAGGCCACCCCTGCGACACCGAGTGTTAATACTCCTATTAATATTCCTCTTAACATTGTCTCACCCCACTATTTACAGAATATATGCTTACCTATTTGTTTAATTTGTGGTCGACCCCAGATCCATCCACTTGTTGCTGTATCTGGATTAAAGTAATACAGAGCATTTCCAGTAGGATCCCACCCATTTATTGCATCTAGAACTGCCTCTTTTGCTTGTTCATTTGGCGTTAACCAAATCTGTCCGTCTGCAACTGCTGTAAAGGCACGCGGCTCAAAGATTACGCCTGATACGGTATTTGGAAATGTTGAACTATTAACTCTGTTTAAAATTACTGATGCTACAGCTACCTGTCCTACATATGGCTCTCCTCTTGCTTCACCATATACAGCATTTGCCATTAATTGAATATCATTTTGTGAAAAACCATTTGGAACATTAGCTGCAGTTGGTTTTTTCCCCGTTGTATTTTCTCCGCCATTTGTATTAGTAGTATTTTGGGGAGCATTGTCGTTATTAGTTGCCCCTTGATTACTGCTTTTATTAGTCGTATTGTTGTTTCCAGCTGCATTTTTTTGTTTTGATGCTTGATCGTTATTATTTGTTTTCTTTTGTGCTGTATCATTTTGCTTTTTTGCTTTGCTTTTGTTCGAAGAAGGCATTTTTTGCTTTTCTAAATCTACTCCTCCATAATGAGAGAACTTTTTCCCGCGATTTATCTGTTCCTTGACAAATTGCTCATTGTATTTTGTTGCACTTGCTAACTTATTTTTCGTTTTCGTACCGGCTAATCCATCAATCGGCAAACCGTATTCATATTGAAAGTTCCTTAGTGCCCAATAAGTTTGCCAACCAAATACTCCATCAATCTTCCCATTATAATATCCTACATATTGAAGTCTTGATTGCAATTCAATAACATCATCTCCTACCGCTCCATGCTGAATAACCTGATTGGAAAAAGCATGTACTTTTTGTTCAGCGAAAGGAAATACTAGTAGTCCTGACATAACAAAAAGGCTGATTGATATTTTTGTGAGTAAAAACTTTTTATTCATGCTTATTACCCCCATAACTAATTACTATTAACATTAACTGTATTTTTTGTAGCAATTGGTTTTTTATACAAAAAAAAAGAAGAGTGAATGACATCACTCTTCTTTCTTACATGCTAGATGTTATAAATGCTTATTCCAAAGAGGATTTTAACCATTCCTCTTTCTTCATGGTAAATATATCCTTTACGTTATTCTTATTTAGGTTCCCGTCATTTTTCGAATAGGTTCGCTACTTAGTTCTCTAGCACTTTTCACCTTTCTAAGGCCTAACCACCATAAATAAAACATAAAAGGGGTGATGAAGATAAGCCAATTTTTCTCTAAAGAGACAATATAATCATATATAGCGTGAAGCAGAAAAGGAACAAGCAAGGAATAGACAAGCCATTTCCCTCTAGGAACAATAAATTTACCTTTTCCAAAATAATAACCCATAATAACCCCGAAAAGGGCATGACTAGATACAGGAAGCAAGGCTCTTCCGATTGCATACTCTAGTCCATTTGCCACTAAATACAAAATATTCTCCATCGTAGCAAATCCTAAGGACACGGCAACCCCATAGACTATACCATCGTAAGGCTCATCGAAATCAGCATGCTTCACCGCTGTATAAAAAACAATAAACCATTTAAAAAATTCTTCCAATAAGCTTGTGGTAAGCAAGGAACTCCAAATTCCCTCTGGAATGACATTCTCAGCTTGAATAACATATTGGATAAACATTATAGGAAACACAAGAAGTGCCCCTGTAATAAAAGACCGCATAACAAGTGATATTGGCTCAGAACCGTATTGGTCTTTTAAATAAAAATAGCTTAATAACGCTAAACCTGGTGCAAGTCCGGCTGAAAAAATCGCCAACATTTTATTTCCCCTTTTCCCCTATAGAAGAGTTGCACGGTCTCATTTATTTTTTTCTTGGATAGCCTTTGCGATTTGCGCACCATGAAATCTACCATTTTCAATAAAGATTTCATTCGCATTATTTCCAGCAGCAATTACCCCAGCAATAAATATTCCTTCCACATTTGTTTCCATAGTTTCCGAATCAAATACAGGTCTTCCTGTTTCTTTCTCAATTTCAATGCCCATTTTTTTCAAAAATGCATGATCAGGATGATAGCCGGTCATTGCAAAAACAAAGTCATTTTTTATTTCATGAAGCTTTCCATTTACTTCATACAGAAGAGATCCCTCTTTTATTTCGACAATATTTGCATGGAATTCCATTTTAATAATTCCTTTGCGGACTAAAGACTCGAATTCTGGTAAAATCCACGGTTTGATACTAGTGGAATATTCGCTCCCTCTATATAAAACTGTTACTCTTGCACCAGCTTTTACTAGCTCGATCGCAGCATCCACACTTGAATTTTTCCCGCCAATTACTGCGACATCATGATTAAAATAAGGGTGTGCCTCTTTAAAATAATGCATTACTTTATCCATGTCTTCGCCTGGAACATTCATATAATTGGGATGATCATAATAACCAGTAGCAACAATAACATAAGGAGCGATATACTCCTCTTTTTTCGTTTTTACAATAAACTCCTGTCCGTCTGTTCCGTCTGTTCTCTGAACGTCTAATACTTCTTCATATGCATGGATACGAAGATCTTTTCTTTTAACCACTTCGCGATAATAGACTAATGCTTGATTCCGATTTGGTTTATATTGTTCTGTTAAAAAGGCGACTTCCCCAATCTCCAGCTTTTCACTTGTACTGAAAAAAGTTTGATGAGTAGGATAACCATGTATGGCATTTACAACATTTCCTTTTTCAATGATTAACGGATTTATATTTATTTCCTTTAAAGCGATCCCTGCTGCTAAACCACAGGGACCAGCACCAATGATAATTGCTTCTTCTCGTTTCAACATAGTCACTCCTAACATTTTACAAAAAGGTTAGCCCCTTCTAAAAAAATCCTTGCTTTACTATCATGCATTCTTTTTTAGCTATTAGATGATTCATAATCGAAAAGGCGTCCCTCAAAAAAGGTCCAATATAAAAAATCCCCTACCTATAAGGATAGGAGATTTTTGTAAAATCAGCAATAGATTTAATCAAATTTATATCCAACCACGGAATCTAGATGCTTCCGCCATTTTTCTAACCCCCACCATATATGCTGCCAGCCTCATATCAACTCGACGTATTTTGGCAGTATCATAAATGTTTTTAAAGGACTTACTCATTACTTTTTCCAGTCTTTCTTCCACTTCTTCCTCTGTCCAATAATACCCTTGATTATTTTGGACCCATTCAAAATAAGAAACAGTTACTCCGCCAGCTGAAGCTAATACATCTGGAACTAATAAAATTCCTCTTTCTGTTAAAATACGAGTAGCTTCTAATGTAGTTGGTCCGTTCGCCGCTTCTACAACAATACTTGCTTTAATATTATCTGCATTATGTTCTGTGATTTGATTTTCTATCGCAGCAGGTACTAAAATATCGCAATCCAACTCCAATAATTCTTTATTTGAGATGGTATTATTAAATAAGTTTGTAACAGTGCCAAAACTATCTCGTCTATCTAGTAAATAGTCAATATCTAATCCTTCAGGATCATGTAAAGCACCGTATGCATCCGAAATACCAATTACCTTCGCTCCAGCATCATGCATAAATTTAGCCAAAAAGCTACCCGCATTCCCAAATCCCTGTACGACGACACGCGCTCCTTCTATCTCTATCCCTCTTCTTTTTGCAGCTTCTCGTATACAGATAGTAACACCTTTAGCCGTTGCAGTTTCTCTTCCTTGTGAACCACCTAATACAAGTGGTTTTCCTGTGATAAATCCAGGGGAGTTAAATTCATCAATTCGGCTATACTCGTCCATCATCCATGCCATAATCTGTGAATTAGTAAAAACATCTGGAGCTGGAATATCTTTAGTTGGTCCAACAATTTGGCTGATTGCTCGTACATATCCCCTGCTTAATCTTTCTAATTCACGAAAAGACATATCACGTGGATCACAGATAATGCCTCCTTTTCCGCCACCATATGGAAGATCAACGATTCCACATTTTAGACTCATCCAAATAGAAAGTGCTTTCACTTCTGTTTCCGTAACATTAGGATGAAAACGAATTCCTCCTTTTGTTGGTCCCACGGCATCATTGTGTTGAGCGCGGTAGCCTGTGAAGATTTTTACAGTCCCATCATCCATCCGTACTGGAATTTTGACTGTCATCATTCGAATCGGCTCTTTTAATAATTCATAAACTTCATCTGAATATCCAAGTTTATTTAAAGCTTTATGAATTACTGTTTGTGTTGATTTCAAAACATCGTGTTGCTCTTCTACATGATTCTTCTCATTAGATTTGTTGGCTACCATTAATAAATCCTCCTAAAAAACTACTTGTAGTTATCCACTGCAGTTCTTCTTTATAAGAATAATTATTTAGCTTCAATAGAATGCAAAACATAAATACAATTTTATTTGCTAATTCTAAGCACAGTATACACTTTTACTTACATTATGCAAGATCATTTATTTACTTATTTAGATTTATACGAATCCCTTCCTTTCAGAAGGCTTTCATTCCATAATATATTCTTTTTTTACTGTGATAAACTGTTTTTTCCCCATTGCTAGTATCAGTATATTCAATTAAACGATTCTTTGTCCTACCTCACCCTCATTTAATTATCATTAATTCCTTTTTCTTCTACACTTTCCCATACAGCTTTTCCTGAGGCTAAACAAAAATCTAGTGGTGAAATACTATTATGTATCTTCCCCATTCCATTTTAACACTTTCAACAAGTTTTACCAATCATCAACTAAGAAATTTTTATGTACAAAATCCCCTTTAAACACACAAAAAAAGATAGATAATTCCAAACTCCGTCGAAGTTCCTATATCCCCGTTATCTGAGATTAACTTCAAAAATTGGAATTGTTCTACCTTGAAAATGGCTGATTAAAAAAAATGTACTAATGTTTCAATGGCATTATCCTTTTTGATGACATTCCCATATTCTTCAATAACATATATACTTTTTAAACTCGCTTCTCCAAATTCACTTAGAATAGCGATAATTTGTTCTTCCTTAAATGAAGAAATATCGACAAAACATAAATAATACCTTTCATTTAAATTATATAAAGAACCACCCTTAAAATTATTTTGCTCTAACTGTTTTACCGCATCAATTACATATTCTATATCAGTAAACTCATATAATATATCCACTGTTTCTTCTACCGTCACTTGCATCTCTAAAAAGCCCTCTGATAATAATTCTTCCGTATCCAATTCATTTTCACTTATTGTTAAGATCATTACCATTCCTTGTGCTTTCATGGAAAATATCTCAACTGCTACCGATCCGTGTATCTCCATATCAAATATGTCATTTGCTTCTTCTAACATTTCATGAAAAAAATACTGCCACTTTATCGAGTCTTTCCATATATCTTCCTTGGTCAATCCACGTTCATACAAATCATCTGTGGTCAGATGGATTTTAATTCTGTTGCTATTTAATCTCTCCAAACGCATGACTACGCCTCCTGCCTGCTCCTTGAAAAAACTCTTAGTTCAGTTTATGAAAGAAAGCAGGAATCGGTGAGTAATATTACAAAGTGGAGGATGATATATAAAAGCCAAGCATTCAAAAAGAAATGTTGGCCAAATCATCATCCATGTTGGAAATTTATTTATCCATTTGTTTATGTTGAATTTTGATAATATGTGTTTCTGGATGTGCGCCGAGCCTTAATGGAATGCTTGTCGTGCCATATCCATTACTGACAAATATAGTTGTATTTCCAATTACTTTCGTTCCTCCTAATTCGTATGGACCAAATCCCAAAATTCGAATTTGGCCACCATGGGTATGGCCACTTAACACTAAGGAAATCTGCTCATTCTCTTCCATCTTTTCCACTATTTTCGGATTGTGACTGACTAATATTTTAAAATCACTATCCTCCACTTCCTCTAACGCTTTTTCTAAATCATCATATTCTAATGAATAATCTTCGATACCGACTAAGGACCAGCTTTCCCCATCTGCAGATTGAAAAGTTATTGCTTTATTATTCAATAAAATAATACCTTCATCTATTAATAAAGTCTCCAAAACATCTCGGTCTATCTCATAGTCATTATTTCCCCAGACAAAATAAACAGGCCCGATTTTTTTTAACTTCCGCAAATTGTCACGTGTCTTCTCCAACTTTACTCCCTTCTCTAAAAGATCTCCACCTATTATCACTATCTCAGCTTCATTCACCGCCTCGTTAATAACAGAATCATCAATTGATCTTCTATGAATATCTGAAATAAAGAAAAGAGTGATTTCACGGAAGGAAGCAGGGAAATTAGGAAAATAAAACATTTCATATTTAACATGGTTCTCATTTGCCATTTTTCTCATATGTAAAATTAAAGCAATCCCTACCAAAACAAGCAAAACAAATCCAACAAGTACATATATCATAAAGTCCCCCTAACTTTCTCCATCTGAATAAGGATAATGTTTATATTTTAATACATCTCTTACACGAAATACCATTTTCAAGAAAATTTTTCTATATTCACTTCCCATCTATACAGCTCCGAATGATAAGTTATTTACTCAAGAATTTCAGCTTCTCTTTTTCCTTCCCTTCATCTATTCATACTTAAACCAAAACCAATTTGCTGCTTTATTAAAAGCAAGCATGTAACTAAATCTTTCAACATAAGATGTAAAGTAAATTAAAAAAAAGGAGGGAATTCTATGTCTTCATTTTATAGAGAATATCACCCTTATATCAGTCCATTTGATCCTTGCCCCCCCATAAAAACAAAGGTTTTTTCCACACCGCCTAATTTATTTTTAGGTTTTCAGCCACCACATCTGCCCCAATTTAGTCCTATGGAAGCATTAAAAGCAGGAACCTTATGGAAGGCATTTTATGACCCATACTTCAGCCCATATGAAAAAACGAAAAGGGAGTGAAAAGTCAATGAAGCAGTTGCCACCAGAATATTATCAATTATTAGAACAGCTTCAAGCTGTAGACTTTGTATTAGTTGAACTTACTTTATATTTAGATACTCATCATTATGATCAAGATGCCATAAATCAATTTAACCATTATGTAAAAGAAAGAGAAAAATTCAAAAAAATATATGAAAATAATTTTGGACCTTTATTACAATTTGGAAATAGCCCATCTGGTTCCCCATGGGATTGGGATGCTGCTCCTTGGCCTTGGCAAGTATAAAAAATATGTTTCTAAATAATTTTGCGATAAAGGAGAATGAAACCATATGTGGATATACGAAAAAAAATTACAATATCCTGTTAAAGTAAGTACTTGTAATCCTATGCTTGCTAGATTTTTGATTGAGCAATATGGCGGGGCAGACGGAGAACTAGCAGCAGCATTAAGATACTTAAATCAGCGGTACTCCATACCTGATCGGGTTATTGGGTTATTAACAGATATAGGAACAGAAGAATTTGCTCATTTAGAAATGATTGCGACTATGATCTATAAACTGACAAAAGATGCCACTCCAGATCAGCTAAAAGCTGCTGGACTTGGTGACCATTATGTCAATCATGACCACGCCTTATTCTACCATGATGCTGCTGGAAATCCTTGGACAGCAACGTACATACAAGCTAAAGGAGATCCCATCGCAGATCTGTATGAAGATATAGCAGCTGAAGAAAAGGCGAGAGCTACTTATCAATGGATTATTAATATGAGTGATGACACAGATTTAAATGATAGCCTTCGTTTTCTAAGACAAAGAGAAATCGTCCACTCGCAACGATTTAGAGAAGCAGTAGAAATTATTAAAGAAGATCGTGCCCAACGGAAGATATTTTAGTGTTTTCTTTATATAAATACAGTGCAGGGTCACAAGTTTTCCATTCAGAGAGAAATGCTTAGATATACCAACAATATTTCGTATGACTGTTTCAACTTTTTATTCATATAGTCATTATAAGCAGACTGAATACACTTCGCTTTCCAAGAGACGAGCGCCAATTTTCCTCTGCGTTCCTGCGGGGACTTTCTCGCAAGCTCCCATAAGAGTCTACGTGTATTTTAGTCTGCTCCGTTTTTCCTAATAATTATTTTTTGTGCTGGAACTGAGTATTATCTATTTAATTATATTTCCGCTTTTTCAACTTAACTACTTATAGATATAAGATATAAAGCAGATATTTAAACAAGTAAGAGGATATGTAATCTTCCCACCTAACTAATTGTCACTTCGCTTGATGGAATAAATTGATGTCATATGATTCTTTGATTGTATTATAAATTTCATGCCGAACATTCCAAGTCTCACTATTTCCGAATAAATCTTTGCTTTTATCAATAAATTCACAGCGTAAGTCATGGTATTCCTTTTCTGCTTTGTCTCTTTTTTGTCTCATGACATTCATATACCCAAATGCTCCAATCAACAGAAATAAGAGATATAAATTTGCACTCTCTTCTACATATACAGAAAACATGACTGCAAATGAATGAGAATATGGGATAGCTATATGTTTATACAACCAAATAAAATAACAAAATGACGCAAAAATAGTAAACCACATAATAAACAAATGCCGATTTTTTAATTTATCATATTTTTTCTTTTTCTCAATGATTTTTAGGAGAACCTTTTTCGTCGTTCCATCCAAATCATATCTTTCAGGGAAGATTGATCGTTCCAAAGTCACTTCCTCCTTTAAATAGCACATCAAGTCTGATTTACCAAGCGTTGTATGTATAAACAATAATTCCAACACCTTTACTTAACTATATGTGGAGGAAGGACAAGTTAGAATAAGTTATTATGGTTCCATGATAATTTTTAGCGTTTGCCCTAATTGCACTTGATCTGTTGTCATATTATTGGCTGCTTTGATTTTCCCCATACCATCTCCATTGGGATAATATTTTAAAGCTATTCGATATAAATTTTCACCCTTTGCTACTGTATGGTACACAATTTTTTCATTAGGATTTGTTTGACTTGATTCCTCTTCTTTTTGCTTCGGCTCATTTTCTACCTTTTTCTCTGAACGTTGCTTTTCTTCTTTTTGTTCTTTTTGTTCTTTTTGTTTCTCTGCTTCTTTTTTCTTTTCTTTTTCTTTTACATTTTCATCAGCTTTTTCTTTGAATTTATCTGCAGGAATTTCTTCTTTTTTCACTGTTGAATTACTTTCAATTACAAGTTCGTCTTGATTATTGTCACTATCGTCAGGTGTTGTTTTATTATTAGGTGAGTACCCTTTTTGAATATTTACATTTTCAAATACTCCTGAAGTATTCTCTGTTGATAAAAGATTGGAAATATCTTTACCATTTAATATTAATAATAAAGCTACTGGTAGTAAAATAAATAAAAATGCTAACAAGCTAATAATTGGTATCTTTATTTTTTTCTTCTTATTTTTGTGAACAGTACTTCTTGATGGGAGGGAAGATTCTTCTCTTTCCTCTGTAACTGGTACTTCTTCATCACTTGTCACTTTCTTTAATCTTTGTTTCTGTAATTCTGCCTGAACTCTATATGGATCCTCTTTTTTCATAAACATCCCATCCTTACAATTCCCCATAAAATCCCCAACTAAAAGGAGCGGTTATTCCATAGACATTTCCCTTGATATACTCAACTCTTTTGAAATAATTTAAATCGAATAATACAACCGAGTAGGAAATCAATAAGAAAATGCATAATCACTGTCACCCAGAGATTTTCTGTTACTTCAAATAAGATACCGATAACAAAACTTACCAATATGACATTCATAAATAAAAAAGGATTAAATAAATAGCGGTAATGCATCATAGCAAAAAGGAGACAACTTAGCAGCAGTCCTAAATTCGTCTGGATTACTCCTCTAAATAGTATTTCTTCACTAAATGCTACCATTAATGCTATGAATGCAATATGAAAAGGATTCCTATTTTGAAAGACTCGCTTATTCACGCCACCATCATCGTGGTAATGTTTAGAAAATCGTATCATCAAGAATATATCTATTCCTGTTATTGCTAATCCTGCTATTAAACCAATGATAAAATCTGTCTGTTCATACTTAAATACTGTTGTTAACGGAGGTTTCGATTGAAAAATAAAAGTATACAGTATGAAAGCGACAATAAGGAGAATAAATTGTGTTATATACACATTTTTTATTAAGTCTCGGTCTGACAATTGATTAATTAGGGCCGTATATTTTGCTTTATTCATTTATATATCCTACTTTTTTATATTTAAAATAAATGCCAGCTGACTCTTCCAATCCACTAGTACCTCGTCATCCTCCATGCTTTTTTTATGATAGAAATTGGATAACTCTATTCCACATCTATCACAGCAATTTTCATTTTCTTTGCTTTCGTACTTTTCTCCGAAATACTCTAATATATACCTTCTCCGGCAAGATATAGAGTGTAGCCATTCCATTAGGTCTTGCACTTTACGTCTTTTTTCATTTACCCGATTTTCTCTAAAATCATTATATAATTTTAGAGAATGCAATAGCTCGGAGACCGTTTTATTATTCGGTTCAATATAAGACTCCAACACGCGCCATTGGGTCTCGGTAAATAGCATTTCTAATTGATATCCCTCTTTTTTCTGCCATGCTTCAAATGAAGGGAAATTTTTTAAGCGTGCTTTCCACTGATTGATTTGTAATTCATCTGCCAATTCCGATTCAATTAACTGATAAGCAATCCACTCATCGCCTGGAGTATACAGGATGATGGAAACACTCGGATTGCCATCTCTACCAGCTCTGCCTATTTCCTGAAGGTAGGATTCTAATTGTGTTGGCAGATGATAGTGAATAATAAAACGAATATCTTCCTTATTAATCCCCATCCCAAAGGCGCTTGTTGCACAAATAACATCTAATTGTCCTGCTAGGAATTGCTGTTGAACAAGAATACGATCTTCTTGTGTCATCCCGCCATGGTATGCCATTATTCGTTTGGAAGATTTCTCTTTTAAAAAAGCTACTGTTTGTTCAGCTAGCTTTTTGCTAGAGAAATACACAATTCCTTGCCCATCAAGCCTTTGAATATATTCTAAAAGCTTGTCCACTTTTTCTTGAACGTGTGAGACTTCTTCTATATTTATAGCAATATTTGCTCGATCGACAGAATAAATGATTTCTTCTACCATTTCTAGATGTAAGGACTTTATAATATCCTCACGAACTGCTTCCGTTGCTGTTGCGGTTAGAGCTAAAGTTAAGGGATTATTTAATTTTTGTCGAATCTCCCCTAATTTTTGATAATCTGGTCGAAAATCGTATCCCCACTGGGAAATACAATGGGCTTCATCAATAACGAATAGACTAATTTCCATTTTTTGCAGCTGGTCAATGATATGTGGAAATGAAATCATTTCTGGGGATATAAAGATATACTTATATTGCTTAATTTGGCGTAATACTTTATTCTTTTCTGTCGGGTTCAAAAAGGAATTTAAAGCAACGACTCTTTTTTCCCCTTTCATTTTCATTTGCTCCACTTGATCCTGCATGAGTGACAAGAGAGGAGAAATAATAATTACCGTTCCCTCCAAAAGCTTGCCAGCTAATTGATAACACAAAGACTTTCCTGTCCCTGTTGGCAGCATCGCTAATGTGTGCCTCTTGTTAAGAATGGATTCTATCGTTTCTTTTTGCCCACCTCGAAAAGCACTTAACTGATAGTACTTTTTTAAGATTGCTTCTAAATTCATGAAAAATCACCGTATCCTGCCATCACTGCACGTATTTCAAAGTAGGAAACATCTGCTAATTGCTGCTTAATTACCTTTAAAGATTTAGAAGGCGATTGTTCCATACATGCTTTGATTTTTGTTATATTCTCACTGCTCACTAAATTAGCCATAGGAAAGTTAGGCACATTCAACAGTATTTCAATAATATGATCTTCAATTGTACTTTGTTTTAAATTTCTCACGCGAACAATTTGCTCGATACTTAACCCCTTTTGAATTAAATTAAATGTTTTAGCCGTTGACTCCGTAAGTGTAAATGGTTTCTTACCTTCCTTAATCATTTGACTTAACAGTGGAAACTCCCCCTTATCAGATAGAATTTTTTCTATCATGTAATGAAGAATAGCAAGGAAAGATAACTGATAATAGTAAGGATCTAGTTCCAATTCTATTGCTGCTTGCTCTGAAGTTAGACCTATTCTATCACTTCCGGTTAGTCGGATAATAAGAAGTAAAGGATCTAATTCACTCTCTTCCAGACAGTTAACTATTTCTTGGTAGAGATAGTGATTCATTTTACTTCTATCTATAGACGACATAGTATATAAAGTATCCTTCAACCATAGTTGTGTTGCAGGATTTCTTTGTATCGGCATATAGTGATTACTTTTTTTCGATAAGTGAGAAGTAACTTGTACAAATAAAGAAAGTCTTTGCCAATATGGCCCAGTTACTGAATGATATCTCCAGCCTTTCAAATATCTAGGAAATGGATTTTCCTTCAGTAATACTTCTAATTCTAGCTTTCTATCATTTTTAACAAAATAATGATTTTCTCCTGTTTTTTCCAGCCATTCTTCCTTATGTAAAGTATAGATTATTTGATCCAGTTGCTCTCTTGTTAATAAAGGGAATGACTGAAATAGGGAGGTCAGCTGAAAAATATGGATATCTTGGATGGTTTGGGATGACTTTTTTCCATTTAATATATGAAGAATAGAGTAAATAGTTCTTTCTCCATTCATTTTATATAGACACTTTAAAATGATCATTTTAAAAAAGGACATATTTTCATCTTCCTTCAGTTTGACAAATTTTGTTGAAATTTGTTTGTAACATTTCTTATATTTTACCATGAATTTTATTTTATAGTGTAATTTGATAACACATCCTTCACATATTTTTCAATGAAAAGGACTTTAAATACATTGGGAAGCGTTTGAATTTTTGACTATTTTAAGAAAGGTAGTTCTTATTTTCTACTTTTTATCTTTCTTTTATATTGAAAAGTTAAAGATTCAGTCTTACAATAAGATAATAGTAAGGAGTATGCTAGTCATGTATATACTCCGTATGAATAACACTGGAGGTTTTTTTACTCATGGCAAAATATACAATTGTTGATAAAGACACATGTATTGCATGTGGAGCTTGCGGAGCAGCGGCACCTGATATTTATGACTACGATGACGAAGGGATTGCTTTCGTTATGTTAGATGATAATCAAGGAACAGTGGAAGTACCTGAAGTATTATTAGATGATATGTTAGATGCTTTTGAAGGTTGTCCGACAGATTCGATTAAAGTGAGCGACGAATCCTTTGATGGAGATCCTCTTAAATTCGAATAGTGCTCTTTATCATACACAGAACAGAAAGGGATAATAATTCCTTTCTGTTCTTTTATATTTAACGGTTCGAGCCATAAAAAAAAACAGTTCAGATAGACACTGAACTGTTCAGCTTGTTGACAAAAGGAATTTAGGAAATGCAAATGGAATTATTATGCATTGATTGGAGTGGAAGGGGTGAGACTCCTGTGGGATCTGCGAGACAGTCTGAGACCCTGCAGGCCTTTAGGGCGAAGCGGCTCAGCGCGAGCCCCACGGAAAGCGAATCCCTGCAACGGAAATCAACTCTTATTTAAAAGAATGTATATGTATAAACTAAGACAAACTCCTAATTACTGAATTAGGAGTTTGTCGACAGTCTGAACAGTTCAGATAGACACTGAACTGTTTTTCTTGATTAAACATTTCTGGAAGGGATTTGTTTATTAATCCATACACCCATTTTTGAAAATACTAATGCAAAAATGATAGAAATGATTACTCCTTTTAACAAATTGAATGGAATAATCGCTGAAAGAACCGTTTGTTTTAATAAAGTTGTATCAGTCGGTATTTTCATTAATGTATTATAGAATGGCAACATAATAAAGTAATTAAACAAACTTAATAATCCTGTCATTATGATAATACTAAGGGCTAAGCCGATAGCCATTCCTTTTTTGGATTTAATTGCATTATACATAAAATAAGTCGGTAAGATGAAAGAAATTCCAGCGATAAAATTCGCGAAATGACCAACAGGAATTCCAGTATCACTTCCGGTTATTAAATAATCTAATATATTTTTAATCAACTCAACTAATATTCCAGCCCCTGGACCTAAAATAAGTGCAGCAACTAAAGCTGGAATATCGCTAAAATCAACTTTTAAATAACTTGGAAAAGGTGGGATCGGAAATTTGAGCATCATTAGCACATATGCTAAACTACTCATCATCCCAATTAAAACATACTTTCTTACATTCATTTTTTTCTTCATTTTCTTCTCTCCTTCTAATTAGGATCCATCTACCTAAGAAGAAAGATTCAGCAATTTATTAGGAATGCACCAAATAAAAAACCCTCAAGCTCTAGAGACTTGAGGGAGTAATTAAAGGTACGCAAACTTAATAAACGTTCTTAATAGATAATTTGAACGATTGCAGAACCTCCATCTTCTCCCATCCAGACTTTACTGTCGGTTTTGGAATTTCACCAAATCAACCTACCGTAGTAGGGTCACGGACTTTGAGTACAAACTCATCACCGTCGGTCGGGAATTTCACCCTGCCCCGAAGATAGACCAATATTAATTTGTTTTATTACATAAGTTATTATACCCTAAAGAATAAATATTTGTGAAGAAGTTTGCTTATAAATTCAAACTTTGTTCATAAATTCACAAATATTGTCATTTAAACTCAAAAAGAATTCACAAAATACTATTATATTTATTCATTACTAGAACATAGTATCTTGTGAACTCTTTTCGTGGTTCATCACTCAGAAAAGCTCACTTTTTTACCTTTCTTTATATAGTTTTTATGTATAATCCTCACTTGTGTCTTCTAAAATAAAAGATACTTACTACTTTTCAAATAAATACTTGCTTTTTTGTAGGGTATCGTCGATAATTCCGAGTTATCTTCTTCTATATTAATTTCCATTTCCTCTATACTTCTCCTTATGTATTCTTTTTCTAACTTCTTTTCTTCCTCGTGAACTAAGTTCGCATGTGGTCTGTGGGGAAGGTTTTCGGATCGCTCTGTTATGGCTGCCTCACTCTCTTCTTCCACAGCTATTTTCACTGTCTGTCCTACCTCTACTTCTCCTAAAACTAAAAATGGATTAATAGCGTTTTCCTTTGCAATAGTCCACTCTTTATTATGTATTTCAAAATGCAAATGAACACCAGAAGACTGTCCTGTATTGCCCATTTCACCGATTACTTCTCCTTTTTTTACCAATTGCTTTTCCTTTGCGAATCGTTTATTCAAATGAGCATAGACCGTTTCAAGGTCATTTTTATGTTTAACAAAAATAACATTTCCATAAGATTGGGAATAATAAGATCTGGTTACAATTCCTTCATCAACTGCATAAACGTCTTCTCCCAAATTTCCTGCAATATCTATTCCTTTATGTGCACCATTTCTAGTATTAAAGGTATCCGTAATAATTCCTTCACTGGGCCAAGTCCACGTTTTTGTTCGTTCCGCTAAGGAGAAAGACTGTGCTTGAGAATGCTTCCCTCCTAAAAATAATAAACTGATGAACAAAAGCATAATAGCAGCTATAAGAATCCTCCTAATATAGTCTCCCATTTGGTATCCTCCTATTCTGTCCGTGCCCGACATTCTATTTATGATCGTGTTCTGTTGAATACTATCTATTCGCTTTTGGTTGATAAAATATCATACCAATCGTTATAAAGAATTCCACAAGAAGAGAAGATTTCTTTACAAGAGCGCTTAACTCACTATCCTATTCGCTTATCAGCATTCTATGTATGTTTTAATCGCCTGCAAAGATATATAGAATACTCTCCACACAAGTTTCCTATCTGTCCCTCTCCAATCTTCTCTTTCAACTTATGAGTACATGTTAAAGGTTAGAACTATAGAATACATAGAGAAAAATGCATATCTTTCTTATGTATGTGCCAATAGCTGATTTTAATTGGAAAGAGACAAGATATATTGTCTACATTCTTTCTGATTTTATTCTAGGGTAATTAAAACATCCTAAAAAATGGATAGCGAGACTAAGGGGTAAACGTAAAAAACATAACCATTAGCAGACCTCATATTGGATTTTTTATATTTTCTTTCTTATGTATGGCTGATTATGGATATTCATACTAAGTACACTAAAGTTCACTTCTTATATAATTCTTATTTTCAAACAAGTTTTTTGTAAATTTATGTTAAAATAAAATAGAATGTTAAAGAATTGTTCTTAATCTTTTGGAGATTTAGGTTATACAAATATTCTCTTAATACTAATAGGAAAAAGCTATTAAAGGAGTGTACAGTTTGAAAAAAAATATTAAAAGGAGAAGTGGAAACTTAACATTTGTGAGTGTAATCGCTGGAGGAGTAGCGGGATGGGTAGTCCATACTGGATTAAGTATTATTAGCACTACTGATATGACCCATTTATATGGAATATCTATTTTTTTAGGAGTTATTGTTGGTCTATTGTGGGATATAACTGATAAGTTAAATAATGATTAAGCATCTCTATTTATATATCATTTATCTGAAAATTTATTCATTATATAGGTTTTTAGTAGTTCGAAATAACGAAGTGGATCGGCGCTCGTCCTATGGAAAGCGAAATGTATTCAGTCTGCAGATGATGACCACACACTTTCTTTCTTAAATGAAATAAAACTCCAGAACAATTATTCGAATTTTTAGGATATACATATAATTGTTCGGAGTTTTATTTTGTTGAAATACTTATGTCAAACCCTATCTTAATATGTTTTTTCTCTATATAAAGTGCTAAAGCACGTAAATGAACGATTGTAATATTATCTTTTATATAACTTTACTAGTACTAATAAAAAAGATTCTCTTTTATTATTGCTCAATATCAACTTTATTGGCGGCAACCGGAACATCTAATTCTTTCGTTAGCTCAAATCCACCTACTTCTTTAACATTGGTATTCTCAAACTTTACTGTAGAATATTTAAAATCTTTCGCTGTTAATAAAATGGACTCAATCGCATGTAATGTTTTTTGGTCTTCTTCCATTTTACTTTCATTAGATAAATGAACAACTAGTTCTCCCTTATTCTCGTCTTTTGAAACCTTATCAATATCAATAGTATCAGGGATAGAAGCTACCAAACCATGTGTCTCCATATTATCTTCCATGGCATCAAAAGCATTTTCAATCGTATCATATGGCTTTTCCCAAGGCACATATAATGGTTGATCATCTGATTCATCATTCTCTAAAAGAAAATATGCTCTATTCTCTAATGGTTTATAATCAATACTTGTTTCTTCGCGATTTCCTAGTACTGCTCCTAGTTTACCGTCTGTATAAAACTCCATTTTCTTGGCGCCAATGGTTTGTAACTGCTGCTGAACCATTGTATTAAAAAAGTCTTCAGAATGTGAACCAAAATTTGCAAAATCCTGTTTCACATTTACTTCGATGTAATCATCTCTTAAATCATATGCAAACAGCTCTGGACTAATCGGAAAATTGCTGCTTAACTGTTTGTTAACACCTATTACTTTCTTCACGTTTTCAACATACAAATCAAATCTAGACAGCTGATTTGGATTTTCTACTAAAATGCTGACAGGAACAATAACTTGGACATTTTTATCTGGTATTGGATACGTTAATAATTCTTGCTTTCCTACCTCATTCTCGTAAATAGCCGATGGGATGAGTGAAGTAGTTCGTCTTTCTTCTTGTTCGTCTGCCATGTCATAATTTTCACTTTCAGCGGTCTCAGCTGTATCATAGCTTTTATTTTTCATTTCAGCAGAATTATCAGCCATCTTGCTTTCACCCTTAAAGGAGTCCTCTCTATTACTATCAAAGAAGCTTTGACTAATAATGAACAGGAGCATAACCGTACATACAGTGGCCAGAACAGGCATTAATCTGCGCGATTTTCGTTCTCTCTTCCTTTTCATTTGAATCGTATGATAGATGAATTCTGGACTTCTTTCATCTTTTATATACGGCATTTGTTTAAGCACCAGTTTAATTTTGTCATCATTCCACTTTTGTTTCGGCATAAGAATCCTCCTCTCCATCGTACTCTTCTAAAATGCTCCGCAGTGCTTTGAGGGCACGGTGCTGGGTTGTTTTGACTTTGCTTTCTGTCCATCCTAGTGCTTTGGCTGTTTCAGCAATAGATAATTCTTGAATATACCGAAACACAATAACCATCCGTTGGTCTACTGTACAATATTGCAAGGCATGATAAACACCTTTTACTTCTTCTGATTGCAAGGTGATTTCTTCTGGTAAAAATCCATCTGCTTTTACTTGCTGTTTCGACCAGTCGAACTTATCCATGATACGGTCTTTCCAATTTTTTTGTTTGCGAAAGTGGTCTATTGCGACATTCCTTGCAATACTAAATAACCAGGTTTTTTCAGAGCTTTTCCCCTCAAAGCGATGATAAGATTTAAGTACACGAATATAGACCTCTTGCATTAAATCTTCGGCCGTTTCTTTATGGTTCACCATATAAAATAAAAATTGAAAAACGTCATGATGATACTTATTATAGATTTCATCAAAAACGGAGTTCATCTCATTCCCTCCCCCGTTCACTATATTAGTCGTAAATATAACTTATTTAGTTTCACTCGTTATATGTAATTATTCCATTAGTCTGTAAACACAAGAAAAGATGCCCAGAAAAATTTGACCTCACAAGTTATATCTGTATGTAACAATTTCATACATACAAAATGGAAAATACCTTGCAGGGCCAAATACTTTTTTAGACACCCCATACGTTCTATTATGTTAAATTGTTTCTTGTGAATCAAGAAGAATCGGCACATTCTCTAATTTTCTTCTTTATTTCGAGGTAAAAAGATAAAAAATGTCGTTCCTCGCCCATATTTACTATAAACAGATATATCTCCGCCATGGGAATCAATAATATTTTTGACAATAGCTAATCCCAAGCCTGTCCCAGCATTGCCTCTCGTTCTAGCTTTATCTGCTTTATAAAAGCGCTCAAAGACATATGGTAAATCTTCCTCTGGAATTCCAGAACCGGTATCCTCTACTTCTAGATACACTCCATAATCATCCGATCTGCCTCTTAAAAAGACTGTTCCACCACTTGGGGTATGACGCATACTGTTATCCATAATATTGGTTAGAACTTGTTCGATACGATCTGGATCAAGTTCGTATTCCCCCATATCCTCCGATATAGAGACAGTAAAGGTGATTTCTTTTTCTTTAGCGATAGCATTAAACTTTCTCGCTACGCGATTAATAAAAGGATATAAATCAATTGCTTCCTTCCTTAATTCAAGATAACCTGTTTCCATTCTGGCTAAATCTAAAAATTCATTGACTAAACGACCCATTCGTAATGATTCATCATAAATAATACGAGCCATCTCTCTCTTTTCTTCTTCTGACTCAGCAATATTATCCACAATCGCTTCACTGTATCCTTGTAACATACTTATTGGCGTTCTTAATTCGTGAGAAATATTAGCAATAAAATCAATCCGAAGCTTGTCTAATTTACGTTCCTCTGTCATGTCGCGAATGACGACAATTGCTCCTCTAATATCCTTCTTATCATATAAAGGGCTGACAATCATTACCCAGTTTCTTCCTTGTAAAGTGATTTCATCTATTTGTTCATTACCCGTATGAACAGCAAGCTGGAACAACTTACGTAGTTCTTCTGGGATTTGCGCATGCATATCACTTAATTCGCCTTTTTCATAATACCAATGCTGCAAAAATTTCTCAGCAGGAGGATTCGTAAGTAATAAACTACCATTTCGATTAAGGGTTAGCACTCCATCTGCCATTCCACTTAGAATATTATCTAACTGCTCTTTTTCTTGACTTAAGGCATTCATATTAAAGTTTAATCTTTTCGCCATTTCATTAAATGCGATGGAAAGTTCGCCAATTTCATCCTGTGCCATGATGGGAACCTTTGTTGCAAAATTACCTTGGGCAACTTCAAATGCAGCCTCTCTCATCTTTCTTAACGGAGCAGTAATTCTTGTTAGAAGGAAAAAAGCAAAAATCGTTGTTAAAATAATCGCAATAACAGCTGCTAACACAATAAATTTGGCGGTGGATTGTTTAGATTCATTCATCGATTGTAAGGACTGATAAATAAAAACAGCTCCATCCTCTCCATTTACATGGAGAGGGGATCCGACAATCGCTACTTGTTCAGGTTTATTGTCTTTATTTGTTAATTCTGTCCTTACAACAGCTGTCTTATTGCTTGTCATCACCTTATTTAAGTCTTCATTTCCCTGAATGAAAGAATAAGAAAGTTCTTGCAAGCCATTCTCTGGGTAATAATAAACTTGATCTGGAGAGGAAACGATGATGGCCCCTGTCGAATGATCAAGGAGTTCTCCAACAATTTCTAATCCTATTTGATTATTATGCTCTTTCATTATTTCCGATATTTTTGTCGCAGTATTTGTTAATTCTGTTTCCGTCTGCTCTGTATAATACTGCTCAAAATACTCAAGAAGCATGATTGTTAGAATCGTTAATACAACGGAAACCAATAATAAAAAAGTAATCCAAAGCTTAAATACTACGCTCCGCCAAAACTTCATCCATTGTTAACCTCAAACTTATATCCTACTCCCCAAACTGTCACAATCATGCTTGCTGCTTCTTCTGATACACGGTTTAACTTTTCTC
The DNA here is from genome assembly GCF_050971705.1 of Niallia sp. M35. Classification (NCBI taxonomy): domain Bacteria; kingdom Bacillati; phylum Bacillota; class Bacilli; order Caryophanales; family Bacillaceae; genus Niallia; species Niallia sp. M35. The sequence goes on along the minus strand of NZ_JBPCEP010000008.1, from coordinate 38,117 downwards.
TTAATCGTTTAACATGTGTATCGACTGTTCTTAAATCACCAAAGAATTCGTAATGCCATACTTCTTTTAAGAGTAATTCTCTATCGAATACTTTATCTGGTGACTTAGCTAAGAAATATAGCAGTTCATATTCTTTTGGAGTTAAACTTACTTCTTTTCCACTAGCCAATACGCGATGTGCATCATGATCAATAGTTAATGCTGGAAAGATGATGACATCTTTTGAAGAACTATCACTTTGCTCAAAAGTCGTTTTAGTAGAGCGACGTAATATAGCTTTTACTCGAAGAACAACTTCTCTTGGACTAAATGGCTTTACGATATAATCGTCTGTTCCAACTTCAAATCCTTGAACTCTATTTACTTCTTCTCCCTTGGCTGTAAGCATAATTACTGGAGTAGTCTTCTTTTCTCTTAGCTCCTTGCATACCTCCATACCATCTTTACCAGGCATCATTAGATCGAGTAAGATAACATCATAATCTGTGTTTAATGCCTTAGAAAGAGCACTCATTCCGTCTTCCGCTTCTTCTACAATAAACTCTTCTCTTTCTAAGTACATCTTTAGAAGACGTCTAATTCTTTCTTCGTCATCTACCACTAGGATTTTTATTTCTTTCTCCATCGTTCATACCCTCCTAACAAAAATACACGAAACGATTGTTTTTTTTGCTGTTTCGTTAGCTGCATGTATAAATAAGTGCCATGTTTATTTGTAATAGCAATTTATATTATCGTCTATTATTTATACTGCATTTTTCCAGTTACATAGTAATTTATATAAATGATTTATCTAATCTTCCACAATTATTATAGCATTATTATCATGTAGATATTGTTATCATCCATTGCAATATGTGAAACTTTTATGAACATTTTTGTGTTATTTCTGCCGTATTAAGTAGGTAAGCATTTTTATGCAATGCAAGGACATAGACGCTGAAGAATACAAAAATATATTGGTTATCCTTTTTTCTTTTGCGCTTCTGCTCTTAGTAATTTCACTTCATGTGCAGTTAATTCACGAGCATCTCCAGGCTGTAAGCCATTTAAATTTAAGAATGAATATCTTTCTCTTTTTAATTTCATTACAGGTGTTCCTATCGCCTCAAACATTCTTCTCACTTGGCGGTTTCTTCCTTCATGAATCTTCAGTTCGACAATACTTGTTCCTTTTTTCTTATCGACAGAGAGAATTTTTGCCTTGGCAGGGGCTGTTTTTCCATCCTCAAGCATAATCCCTCTTTCCAGTTGCTTTACTTTCTCCCGAGCAGGGATGCCTTTGACTTTTGCAACATATACCTTCTCAATTTCTCCTTTTGGATGCATCATAAGGTTTGCAAATTCCCCGTCATTTGTTAAAAGAATGATACCTGAAGTATCATAATCTAAGCGTCCTATAGGATAAATTCTTGCTTCAATTTCAGAAAAATAATCCGTTACTACTTTTCTTCCTTTATCATCATTGACACTAGAAATTACCCCTCTTGGTTTATAGAGGATAAAATAAACTGGTTCTTCCCTCTCAACAGGAATTCCACTTACCTCAATTTTATCGTTAGAGCCTACTTTCACACCTAGTTCTTTAACTGTTTTTCCATTAACTTTTACTTTTCCTTCAAGAATTAATTCCTCTGCTTTTCTTCTTGATGCAATTCCAGCGTGTGCAATTACTTTTTGTAGTCTTTCCATCTAAATCACCTCATCCAATTTCTCAACAGTAAAAAATGATTGATCGTTTTTACAAAACATCTTCTAAGCGTTTATTTTTAATCCTATTATTAAAATAGACTAATTTCAAAACCTTGATCGTTCTTTTTTTGCCATTCCTATGAATTATGACATAAATTGACGAAATTTCAAAGAAATCTTTAAATGAGGGATTTGTTCATTAAATTAAATTTTTTATCGTGTGATGTTTTTTCTCATTAACCTTAACAATCTTTTAGAAAGAATCTGCCAAACAAAAAACAAAAATGCCTTAGGAATAGTTCCAAAACAACAAACTTTCCCTAAGACATTTTATAATTATTTACCAAACATTAAAGTTACAACTACAATAGCAGCGATAAATCCAATGAGATCCGCTAGTAATCCAACTTTCAAGGCATCCCCCATTTTCTTTATCCCTACTGCCCCAAAGTAAACGGTCAATACATAAAGAGTGGTATCGGTGCTTCCTTGTATAACAGAGGCAAGCCTGCCGATAAAGGAATCTGGACCATATGTTGCGATTAAATCACTTGTCATTCCCAACGCTGCATTTCCTGATATTGGTCTAATAATTGCTAATGGTGCTACTTCAGAGGGAACACCGATAAAGTCTAATACAGGCTTAAGAAAACTCATAAAAAACTCTAATGCTCCAGATGCTCGAAAAATGGATATAGAAACAAGCATTCCGACTAAATAGGGAATGATGGAGAACGCAATCTGTATTCCTTCTTTTCCACCTTCAACAAAGCTTTCGTATGTTGGAACCTTTTTAAATGTTCCATACAGTAAAATAAACCCGATGAGGGAAGGAATCATCCACAATGAAATTAAAGATACTATCTCCATCATACATCACCCTTTTCTCATTCTCTTATGGTAAAAATAGCGATCAATCAAAATCCCACCTATACAGGAGAAAATGGTTGCGATAATGGTTGGTCCTACTATATCGGTTGGAGAATCAGAATGGTAATTCATTCTGATTGCAATAACCGTTGTCGGAATTAAAGTAATACATGATGTATTTAAGGCAAGAAAAGTAATCATACTGTTACTTGCTGAATTCTTGCCCCCATTCAATCTTTTCAATTCTTCCATTGCTTTAATTCCTAGCGGTGTTGCAGCATTACCTAGCCCAAATATATTAGCAATCATATTCGATAATATATACCCCATCGCTGGGTGGTTTTTTGGAACCTCAGGAAAAAGCTTTGCTACTATTGGTCTAAATAGATTTGTAAGTTTTTGAAGTAACCCAGCCTGTTCTGCTATTTTCATCATCCCCAGCCAGAAAACTAAAACACTTATAAGACCAATACATATTGTTACCGCTTCTTTTGCTCCAGAAAAAATCGCTTTATTTACTTCATCCATCGTTCCATTAACTGCTGCAAAAACAATTCCTATAATAGCTAGTGCTGCCCAAATATAATTAACCATCCTGGCCAACCCCAGTCATTGCTGTAAACATATTCTTAAAATAATCTAGAAAGCTTTTTGATTCTTTTGCCTTAATATGTTTAAAATGAATAGGAACGCTATCTACAAGCTTACTATCTAAATATATTTTTGCTTCTCCTACTATTTCAGGTACTTCTTCCTGATTTTTTTTCCAATTTTTCTTGACCTTTGTTAAGCTATACTCAACCTTAAATAAATCTTCTTCTTTCTCTGTCACTGGGTATTCTATATCAGACTTTATATAAACTTTATTTTTATAAAATTTATCTTTAACTGTTTTTATTTTCCCTTCCTCAATGACCTGCACTTTTTTATATGTTTTAAACGCGGTTTCAAACATATTAATATGATCATCCCAGTCATCCGGATCATTTAACGTTACTGCTATATACTCTACTCCATCCTTTTCCGCTGTACTGACCAATGTTCTTTTTGCTCTCTTTGTATACCCTGTTTTTCCTCCTGTTGAATGTTCATATAGACTTGTTAAAAGTTTGTTTTTGTTCCTCCAGACCCGATCCCACTCATTATTTGTACTTTCCGAACGATAGCTTTTTGTCCCAGCAATTTTTTTATATGTATCATTATTCATTGCATAACGGGTAAGCAGTGCCATATCGTAAGCTGTAGAATAATGGTCTTCATGATCATCAAGTCCATGAGGATTAGCAAAATGAGTGTTCTTCATGCCGATTTCTTCTGCTTTTTGATTCATTAAATAGACGAAGCCATCTAGACTTCCACCAACAGTTTCAGCAATAGCAACTGCGGCATCGTTTCCTGAGCGAAGCATCAATCCATATACAAGATCTTCGAGCTTAATTTTTTCCCCTTCCTGTAAGTAAATAGATGATCCTTCCGTTCTAATTGCATTACTACTAACAGTCACTGTCTCCTCTAATTTTCCAGACTCCACCGCGAGCAGCGCGGTCATTATTTTTGTAATACTAGCAATCCTTCTTTTTGTATGTGCGTCCTTTTCAAAAATAACTCGTCCAGAGTCTTGTTCCATTAATATCGCACTTTGTGCACTTACATACATTTGTGCACTGCTTTTTTGGGGAATGGCGAGAAACAGAATGGAGGTAATGATTGTAAGAATAATAAGTTTACGTAATTTCATTTAACACAACCTCGTCTCCTTTAATGGTTTGTACAAGTTTATGAAAAAAAAGACAAGCATATGACTAATAAATAGAGCTTCCTCACAAATAAAATATGCAATCCTATAACGGACTGCATATTTTATAGCATATATTTCTGATATTATTAAATTATGCTTATGACTTCCCTTTAATAGGGGCGCCATTTCAATTCACTTGCTTTTAAAAATCGATTTTCAACATCTTTCCAATTAACAATGTTCCACCAATTATCTACATAATCGCCTCTATTATTTTTATACTGCAAATAGTATGCATGTTCCCAAACATCAAGTACTAATAATGGAATGGTGTCCCACTGGGTTAACAGCATATGTCGTTCAGATTGAAGAACTTCTAGGCGCCTTGCTCGTGGAGACCATACTAAAAGCGCCCATCCAACACCTTCCACCGCTTTTGCTGCTTCCGAAAAGTGATTTTTAAAAGCCTTAAAACTACCAAAATAACTCCTAATTTCCTCCAGTAACGCTCCTTTAGGCTTGCCTCCACCTTTTGGACTCATATTATTCCAAAAAATTGTATGGAGATAATGTCCTGAACCATGAAATGCTAGCTCCCTAGACCAATGTTTCACAAGAGCAAAATCATTGTTTTTTCTTGCCTCTTTTAGTTTCTCTTCTGCCTTATTCAGTCCTGTCACATAGGATTGATGATGCTTTTGATGATGAAGTTCCATAATCTCCTTTGAAATATAAGGTTCAAGGGCATCATAAGCATATGCTAACTGCGGCAACTGATGCTCTCCAGCTGCAATCGTCGGCTCCTTTATAAATATTGTTCCAAGCTGCTGTCTTTGGGCAAAATAGCTTTCCATTTGTTCATGAAGCTCTTCTGCTTCATGCTGAATCCTAATTAATTCCTCTGTTTCGATTGGTTTTCTTTGCACACCTTCCATTAACTGCGTAAATTTATCGAGCCTTTTCCAAATGCTCTCTTCCTTTTGAACTTCTTCCGATTCTAATAACTGCTTTAATTCCTGATTCCAAATCAACACATTTCTAACATATTCATTATAACTACTCATCTATGTGCCAACTCCATTTCCTCCATTATCGTTCTTATAAAAGGTATGATAAAAGGATGAGCATCATGTCTTTAAAATTGCGTCCTCTCTGATCTTGATGAATGAGTTCTTATTAAATACGTGAAGAGTTGGACATAGATATTCCAGCTAAAGATTAACCTTATTTTAAAAATAATAAAAAAAGTATCTAAGCCATTGCCTAGATACTCCTTTTTTATTCTTCTATTTGCTGAAACGATTCAAAAAACAAATCAGCCTCTTCTTGATTAAACTCTTCTTCCTTTTCTGTCAATGGAGGTAATTCCCCAATATTCTTTAATCCGAAGTGGTCTAGGAATTCTTTTGTTGTTCCATATAGGATTGCTCTACCTGCTCCCTCTGCTCTACCCACTTCTTTAATGAGCGCTTTTGCTGAAAGCGTATGAAGCGGGCGTTCTGTTTTTACCCCTCTAATTTCCTCAATTTCTGCTCGTGTAATCGGCTGCTTGTATGCAATGATTGCCAATGTTTCAAGGGCAGCCTGTGATAAGGTAGATGCATGTGGAGATTCCACTAACTTTTTTAGATAATCCGAATGCTGTTTCTTGGTAGCAAATTGATACGTACCAGCGATTTCTATAATAGAAATTCCTCTTGTTTTATCCTTGCGATAATTTTTGATTAGCTCATCTATTAATTGTTCTACTTCTAATTGCTCCATATCTAGAACATGCATTAATTGCTTGACCGTTAATCCTTCATCTCCCGCGGCAAATAGGAGACTCTCAACGATTGCTTTCCAATCATTCACTTTCAATCTGTTATTCAACTTCCTTTCCCATTACAAAAATATCTGCAAAGTTTCCTTCTTGTTCTACAAATATTTGTCGACGCTTTAAAAGTTCTAAAATTGCCAAAAAAGTCACGACAATATGTGATTTTGTTGCGACTGGAAAAAGTTCTGCAAAAGATGTTCTCTCTCTCCGAGTTCTTAAGAATCCAACAATTTCTTCCATTCGACTCTCTATTGGAATTTCTTGCCGCGTGATTTTTGTTGCTAACGGTGACTGTAACTTTTTACGTTTTAGCAATTTTTGAAAGGCAGCAAGCATATCATATAAAGAAACATCTAACTCTTGTTTGATGGTTTCTTCATTACTTACGTTAAAATCTGATAAATCACTTGGAGGTCTTGTAAAAATAAGCCCTCTTTCTAATTCCATCTCTTTAAGATCATCTGCCGCCTCTTTAAATTTACGATATTCTACTAACCTCTCAATTAGCTCTTCTCGCGAATCTTCTTCTGGCTCATACATTAAATCATCATCTAGTAACTCTTCTTCATGCTTTGGTAAAAGCATTTTACTCTTAATCGCTAAAAGAGTTGCTGCCATCACCAAAAATTCACTCGCTACGTCTAATTGTAACACTTGCATGGCATGAACATAATCTAAATACTGTTCGGTAATTTCTGCGACGTTAATATCATAAATATCAATTTCCAATTTATTGATTAGATGAAGAAGCAAATCTAATGGTCCTTCAAAACTATCAATTTTCACATTATATTGCATTATTCTCACCAAAATCCTAATAGAATCCCTTTAACTTAATAATGATAGTATTAATATAAACGAAACACAATAGTTATCCAACAGAAAAATCACCATTTCCCTAATTTTAAGTCTTATCGTTACATTTTTTATCATTTATCGATATAATAACAGACATATAATGGATCCGTTAACCCCATTTTAATTTCAGTAAAAAATAAGGAGATAATAATGTATCCGAATGAATATATAGAGTTTCTCGTACATTTTCATTGTGATCAAGATTATTTTGAGTGTCATGAAATTTTAGAGGAATATTGGAAAAAAGTCGATCCTGGCAATAAAGATTCTATTTGGGTAGGATTTATTCTCCTGGCAGTATCTGCCTATCATCATCGACGAAAAAATTTTAAAGGAGCAGAAAAAACGCTCATAAAAAGCAAACAGCTATTAGAAAAAAAGCAGGATATAATTAAGAAATTAGGTCTTGATAACTCAAAATTACTTCTGTTATTAAAGATACAAGAAGAGCATATTAAACAGCATCATGCCTTCTGTACCTATCATTTACCAATTAAAGACCACAACTTAGAAATGAACTGTATCGATTCAGCACATATTAAGGGACTGAAATGGAAAACTAGAGAGCCGGTTCCTTTTGAAATCATTCATCGTCATATAAGCCGAGATAGAAGTATGGTTATAAAGGAACGAGAAAACGCACTGCTTCAAAGAAAACAAAAGGATAAGCACTTTTAATAGTGCCGCCCTTATCACAAAAGAGGTGTTTTCTTAAAGAACCAATTCAATGGATTCTTCTTAGAAAACACCTCTTTTTTATTTATCTACTTGAACACCATCGTTACACTTAGATAAAAAATTGACAATTAATTCATTTGATTTTAATGTACGGTTCGGATAAAGACCTTTAACAGCTTGAACCATAGCTTTTCCAACACCTTGATGTCGATGAGATGGATTCACAGTTATATGCTGGATGGTAATGGAAGATTCATCTTCAAAGATAACGCCTATTAAGCCAATAATATCTTCCTCATCCTTCCATAAAAATAATTGCCAATTTTCTTCCGACTCATATTGTTTAATTGTTTGTTGTAATACTTTTAAATCTTTTTCTGCAGGCATAAATGAAAGCAATCCCATTGCAATCTTTTCAAATGCCTTTTTATATCGAATAATCATTAATATCCCTCATTATTTTTAAAACATATTCACTAACAGTTTTCCCATCAAAAATAAGATTCAATCAATCTCCTGATGTTAAATTAAAAATTTTTCATCTTTATGAAACTGAAACGAATTTTTATCATCCTCTTCCTTTTGTAAGAATCATTTAGGACCGCCCCAAAAATATGATAAATGTTATTGGTTCTATCATACATAAATTAGCGATATTCTTCAATGAAAATCTTTTAAGCATAAGGATTCATTCCTACCTATGCCAAATTACCCTTATAGAGATAATACTATTTATCCAGGCCTTTCATCCGTATACATCCGTTGAAGAGAATTTTTAAGGACTTCTAAAATTTCTGGTTGTCCCTCCTCGTCTTCGTTGCTAATAATTTATCCGCTAAACTTTTTTAAATTTATTTCCAATATCATTCCCTTTACTTCCTTCACTTCTTATTATTCTTGCCCGTTGATCGCTTTGTTGTTTACCCCCGAACAAGTCAACTCTGAATTCTACACATAAAGATTTTGAGAAAATGGCTATCTAGCTTCTTAAAAGAAAATCATTTTACTTTCCAAACTAAATCAAAATATTTACCACTTTAAATTTATTTAATACTATATAAAATATGCATCCTATGCAAAAAAGCTACAGAAAAACTTTATTTTTTCAGGAGTTATAGTGAATAATAAAGGGAAAGAAGACAATATAACTAGAAGAGGAAACTTATTATGGTTGAGTTACGTCTATTAGTTGTAGTTATTTTATCTCACGCAAATTTATGCTATTTTAACCAAATATGGATAGCACAACTTTTCACCTAGTTCAGCAGAAGGAAAACAGGAGGTTAACGAATGAAAAAAAATAAATGGATATGGATGGTCCTAGCTTTCTTACTATTAATACCGATTCCAGCTTATGCTGATGTAGCAGTTGGTGACATGATTGTTACCCTTGGCGAAAACTTAACACCGGAACAAAAACAGCTTTTATTAACAGAAATGAAAGCACCTGAAGATGCAGAAATTATTACTGTTTCTAATAAAGAAGAGCACCAATATTTAGGGAAGTACATTTCAAAATCGTTAATTGGTACTAGAGCGATTTCTTCTTCGGCCATTACAATCGGGGACAAAGGTACTGGAATTCAGGTTACTACCAAAAATATCAATTGGGTTACGGACGAAATGTACATTAATGCCTTGATTACTGCTGGCGTAAAGGATGCAAAAATTTATATTACTGCCCCTATTGAAGTTTCTGGTACAGCTGCATTAACAGGAATTATTAAAGCATACGAAGTTTCAACAGATACTGTTATCCCAGAAGACGTAAAGCAAGCTGCCAATGAAGAGATGGTGGAGACAGCTAATTTAGGGGAAGATATCGGACAAGAGGAAGCTACTGCTTTAATGGCTAAAGTGAAGGAGCAAATAGCAGAGCAAAAACCTAAAACAGTTGAAGAAGTACAAACAATTATTCAAGATTCTGCTAAAGAATTAAATATCAGTTTAACGGATGAACAGCTTCAAAGTCTTATTTCTTTCTTTAATAAATTAAAAGAACTTAATATTGACTGGAATCAAGTTGGAAATCAACTGAGTGAAGCAAAGGATAAATTAACTGGCTATTTAGAAAGCGAAGAAGGAAAAGGGTTTTTAGCAAAGATTAAAGAAGTCTTTACAAGTATCGTAGAAGCAATCAAATCTTTCTTCTCTTAACTATTATCTACTCAGATAAAAAAGGGAGTCCTAGCGACTCCCTTTTTTACCTTTATTTTTTTAATGAAGCTGTTTCTTTTAATGGCAAGTCTAAGCGTAATAAATCTTCAAATGATTCTCTCTTCACTACTAATCTTGCTTCTCCATTTTCCACGAACACAACAGGTGGTCTTGGGATTCGATTATAATTATTTGCCATCGAATATCCGTAAGCTCCTGTACAGAAAACAGCAAGTACATCATGATCCCCTGCTTTTGGTAAAGGAAGGTCCCAAATAAGCATATCTCCTGATTCACAGCACTTTCCTGCAATAGAAACTGTCTCATCTGGGGCTTGCAGCGGTTTATTTGCCAGTACCGCTTCATATTTGGCCTGATATAAAGCAGGACGAATATTATCGCTCATCCCTCCATCTATTGCCAGGTAATTTCTGACATTCGGTACTTCTTTTCGTGAACCGATTTTATATAAAGTCGTTCCTGCATCCCCTACAAGAGATCTGCCTGGCTCAATCCAAATTTCCGGCATTTGCATTTCTAAGTTGTTAACTTGTTCCTTTACTTCCTTGATAATTACATCTACATACTCAGCTGGCTGAATAGGCTGGTCTTCCTCGGTATAACGAATACCAAATCCACCACCTAAATTTAATACTCTTGATTCAAAATGATGATTGGCCTTCCATTCTGATAACTGTGCCATTATTTTTTGGGCAGCGAGAACAAAACCTGTTGTATCAAAAATCTGAGACCCAATATGACAATGAAGGCCTAGTACCTCTATATACGGCGATTTAATCGCTTCTAACAATGCTTTTTCTGCTTGTCCATTTTGTAAATCAAACCCAAATTTAGAATCTTCCTGACCAGTTAAAATATAATCATGAGTATGCGCCTCAATTCCAGGAGTCACTCTGAGTAAGATCGACATTTTCCTATTTTTTTCTTCACATAGTTGAGTAAGCATCTCAAGCTCATAAAAATTATCGACAACGATGCAGCCAATCTGTTTGTCAATTGCCATTATAAGTTCTTCTTTACTTTTATTATTCCCATGAAAATGGATTCTTTCTACAGGGAAATCTGCAGCGATTGCTGTGTATAACTCACCACCGGAAACCACATCTAATGATAAGCCTTCTTCGTTTGCTAGTTGAACCATTGCTATAGTAGAAAAAGCTTTACTTGCATAAGCTACTTGAGCTTTTACTCCAAGTTGATCAAAAGTCTGCTTAAAGCCTTTCGCCCTTTCTCTAATTAATTCAACATCATATACATAAACAGGTGTTCCAAATTTTTCGACTAATTCCAGCGTATCGACTCCACCTATTTCAAGATGACCTGCATCGTTCACTTTCGAAGTTCCGTAATAGTGCATAGATTCCCCTCTATTCTTCTATAAAATTATATCCCCTATTAAAAACAGACAGTCTACTTAAAGAAGAACTTGTCTGTTTGTGAAACATATAAATATCATCATTATTAACATTAGTCTCACCGTGATAAACTTGAGAAAGAAGCGCTAATGAAAGTTTCACTTTATTAATAATTCTGTTTAATTATCCAAATGTACCATAAATTCAGCCAATTCTCAAGTAGCTGTTTAGCTAATTTAACAAAGGAGCGGACAGATTATTTCCTGTATTAAAAAGAAGTAATCGGTCCGCATAAATATACTTTCACTATCTCTTAACTCGATCCCGTGGATGCAAATGACTTGGTCTAATTTTATTTCCTGGAACTGCACGGCGAATGAGAATTTGGGACAAAGCTATTGGATGAAAAGGAATAAATGGCCATAAATATGGAACATTTAATGTGGTTGTTCGAATTAAAAATAGAAGGTACAGGGTCATTCCAATAACAAAGCCAGGTGTATGAAAAATGGCTACAACGATTAACAAGGCGAGTCGAACAATTTTGTTAGCAATCCCAAGTTCATAACTAGGTGTAGCAAAGTTACCTATTGCAGCAACTGATACATACAGAATAACTTCTGGAACAAATAGTCCAACATCAATCGCAATTTGCCCAATAAGAACAGCTGCTATCAATCCCATCGCGGTTGACAATGGTGTTGGAGTATGAATGGCAGCAATCCTTAAAAATTCAAGCCCGAGGTCTGCAATGAAAATTTGTACAACAATTGGAATGTTTGTTGTTTCATTTGGCCCGATAAAAGCAAGCCTTTCTGGCAGCAGGGATGGCTCCAGCACAGCTAAAAACCAAAATGGCAGGAAAAAGATAGAGGCAATAATCCCTAAGAAGCGAATCCATCTCACAAAGGTTCCAACCATTGGCGATTGTCTATATTCCTCTGCATGCTGCAAATGATGAAAAAAAGTTGCTGGTGTTATAATGACACTTGGAGATGTATCGACATAAATAATGACATGACCTTCTAATAAATGGGTCGCAGCTACATCTGCTCGTTCCGTATATCTTACGAGAGGGTAGGGATTATAGCCTTGCTTTAATAAAAACTCTTCAATCGTTTTATCAGCCATTGTTAGTCCATCTGTTTTTAAGCTTTTCATTTCCTTTATTACAATTTCAATTAAATCAGGATCTGCCACTCCATCAATATACCCTACGGCAATATCGGTTTTAGAACGCTCTCCCACTCTCATAATCTCAAAGCGCAATCGTTCATCTCTAATCCTTCTTCTAGTGATAGCAGTGTTAACGATAATATTCTCAACAAATCCATCGCGTGAACCTCTGACTACCTTTTCTGTATCTGGTTCTTCTGGCATCCTTCCTGGATAGCTTCGCACATCAATAATAAGACCATGATCGTATCCTTCTATAACAACTGCTACTAATCCAGACAGAACTTGGTCTACTAATTCATCCATTTTTTCAATAACTTGTACACTTTGGTGGACCAATTGATTCTGTATGATTTCAAATGTATCTCTTGCTTGCGATTTACGATCCGTATCATTTAAAAATAGTAGCTGCTCCAATAATTCGGCAATCAACGCACTATCACATAGTCCATTTACATAATATAAATTGACTTCTTTTCGCATTACTTTAAATTTTCGAACACCCAGATCGAAGCTAGTTCCAAGCCCAACCCGATCCTTCATATACTTTTCGATTTTATCTAGTTCTTCGTATATCTGGATCTTCTTTTCTGTCTTGCTGCTCATAAAAACCACTTCTTTCTAAAATATATTCTACTGCTTTCCGTGTTATCGGGGCACCTTTTTCATAAGAGTCTTTTTTCCCCATCTTCCCAATGTCTCCAATGCCAACAACAAGCGGAAGATTTAATTCATCTAGAATATACACAGTATCTCCATTCACTCTTCCTAACTCCATTTCTGGAATTCCATATTTGTCAACTCCATATGGCGTCAATTCACCATCTTGGTCGATGGCAACATCAATTTTTGTCCATTCCTCTCGTCTTGTTCTGCTTGCCACGGCAAGTACTCCCAAGACTTCTAAATCAGGATGAGTAGCTATGTATTTTAGTGCACTCTCGCCATTTCCTTCTCCCACAAAGCCACTATCATCAAACATAACTAGTACTGGATCATTTTTCGCTTGCTTAATAAAAGTTAATATTTCTTCTCCACTATGATTGCTTGGATTTCCAAAGGAGGTAGAGATACATCTTCCCCCAACGTCCTTCGCAACCATTTCAACAGCTCTTCTGGCATATTCATCTCCATCTGTTATTAAGATTACTTTTCTCCTATTTTCCATTTCCCATACTTCCTTTCTTCTCCATTACATTCAGCCTCAAGGAATAAAATATATCCAATGAAATAAGGAGCCAAAGATCTTACCAAATACAAGAGCCATCATTAATACTAATAATTTGTCAGCAATTCCAATTCGCTTTGCTAAAAGGGGGAATACATCCAGCACTTCTGTTAATGCTGCTGCTATCATTCCAATATAAATTCCTCCTGCAATGCCTATTATGATAAGTAGAAATGATGGTAAGGAAAAACTAGGTTCTCTCAAGAAAGCAAGTGTCCCAGAAACAGCTCCTAAAACAGCAGCCCATTCATATGCATAAATCTTACTAAAGGTTTTGGTTAGCTGTGTCAGTCTTGGGATAATACCAAATACGGTTAAAAAGGCTACGTAACCAGCCCCAACGGTTATTCCCCACGCTAACCCGACAAAAATCACAAATAAGATATTAATGATCATCTGATTTTTTTATGCTTTCTTTATTTTCATGCATAATCATGTACTGATCTAAGGACTGCTGATAATTGAATACTTCCACTTCTAATGGACTAGGCTCTTCATTAAGGCGTTTCTTAAACACATGGTTGAAAAAAATAACCATTCCTAAACCTAATCCTACGGAATAAGGAATCTGAAAAATTAATGGTTTTTCGACTTCCTTCCCTGTAATCATTTTATAAACTCTCTGATGGACAGATTGCATGCTTACATCTTCATGAAAGTTCATAATCGTTAATCCAGAACCAATAAAAAGTAATAGCCAAACTAGGATAAATAACGGAAGTGTTACTTTCCTCTTCTTAAAAACAACCTCAATGATCGTTTGAGCTGGTCCTATTAATTGGATTTCTACTTCTTTATCGATTTTTTTAATTTCGCGAATAACTAACGTACTATCAATAATGATAATATTCTTATCTTGTTCTGTAATATGGTATAGACATACATCCTTTAGTGTAGACAGCAATTCATCTGTTGCAATGATTTGTGCAAGATCTTTCAGAAATATCCGTTCATTTGACTTTTTTTGAATGCGATGTCTCATTCTGATATATATTGTCTCTGCCATTTTTTCACGTCCTAACACGTTGTTTTCACCATGACTGTAGTATTCGATTATCATGATAAAAATATGAAAGACTGTTAAATGGTAATTTTTTCACTTTATATATAAAAATAAAATAGCCGCCAATCCACGATGCGGACTGACGGCTATTATCTTTAAAGATCCATTTGCTCTTTCATTTGTATTAATATTTTTTTCTCCAACCTAGAAACTTGAACTTGAGAAATCCCAAGCCTCGTCGCTACTTCGGATTGAGTCTGATCTTTATAATATCGTAAATAAACAATCAGACGCTCTCGTTCATCAAGCTCCCTAATAGCTTCCTGTAAAGCAATCTTATCAAACCATTTCCCTTCATTTCCATCATCAATTTGATCCAGTAATGTAATGGGATCCCCATCATTTTCATAAACAGTCTCATGAATCGAGGATGGCGTTCGTGCAGCTTCTTGTGCGAGAACGATATCTTCTGGAGGTATCTCTAAAAACTCGGAAAGTTCCCCGACTGTTGGTGTTCTGCCATATTGCTTCGATAACTCGTCCTTCGCCTTTCGAATTTTATTACTTAATTCTTTTAACGATCTACTAACCTTTACCGTCCCATCATCACGGATAAATCGTTGAATTTCTCCAATAATCATTGGTACTGCATAGGTAGAAAATTTTACATCATAGCTTAAATCAAATTTATCAACTGATTTTAATAGCCCGATACATCCTATTTGAAATAAATCATCAGGATCATATCCCCTATTTAAAAATCTTTGTACGACTGACCAAACAAGACGCATATTTTTCTGAACGATAGTATCTCTTGCTGATTGATCTCCATCTTGGCTTCGCTTTATTAAGTCCTTGACTTCATGGTCTTTTAGATACGTTTCCTTCTTGTCTTTCTTTACCTCCACATCCATAGACGATTCTCCTTAATTGCTTAGCATTTTGCTTTTCATTAAATGCTTACGCAGACGAATCTCTGTTCCGCTATCTGGACTTGACTGAATTTCGATTTCATCCATAAAATTTTCCATGATGGTAAATCCCATACCAGATCGTTCAAGTTCTGGTTTTGTCGTAAATAATGGCTGTCTTGCTTCCTCTACATCGAAAATTCCTTTCCCTTCATCTCTGATGGTTAAATCAATGTATGAATCTTCTAATATAACAGAAATATAAACAATTCCATTCGGATCATTTTCATAACCGTGGATAATGCAGTTAGTCACAGCTTCTGAAACAACTGTTTTAATTTCCGTTAATTCATCCATTGTTGGATCTAACTGTGTAATAAATGCAGCAACCGTTACACGTGCAAATGACTCATTCTGGCTAAGTGCGCTAAATTGAATATGCATTTCGTTTCTCATTTTAAGCTACCCCCAATCGTTGTAGGGCAAATTCTTCATTTGTTTCCAGCTTCATAATTTTAAACATACCAGACATATCAAATAAACGCTGAACACTTGGAGAGATAGCACAAATGACCATTTCTCCTCCAAGCTGTTTAATTTGCTTATATCTTCCCAATATAACCCCTAAGCCAGAACTATCCATAAATGTTAAATGTTCAAGATTTAACACGATATGACGAATACTATAGCTCTCTATTGCAGTTGTTGCTTTTGTCCGTAATTCTTCTGCATAGTGATGATCCAATTCCCCAGATAGGCGTATACAAAGTACATTGTTTTTTATTTCCAACTCAATATTAAGACTCACTAGAATAGCCTCCTTATTTGGTTTAAAGAAACTATTCTAGGTTTTCATGCAATTTCCTTCTCCACAGACAAAACTAGTGTTCTTTCGCTAAAAACAGAAGGAAAATAAATGAATTCGACAAAAGAAATAAAACTATTCTGTTTTTGTAAACATTCCGGCAGATCGTTTAAATAATGTCCACCATTTTGCCGATTTCACTTCTTTTTGTGCTACCAATGGACTTGTCACAAGGGTTTTCCCGTCTTGTTTATAGGTGATTTTTCCAATCTCCTGTCCTTTTTCAATTGGAGCCTTTAATTTTTTATTCATCGTAATTTCTTTCTGTAATTTATCGATTTGCTCCCCTTTTTTCGTTAAGATAGAAATTGGTTCGCTCGTAACGGCTGTTACTTCTTTCTCTGATCCTTTGCTTACTTTTACTTTGCCAATCGCTTCTTCTCGTTTATGCAAAGGATGTGTTTCATATTGACTAAATGCATAATCCAGCATTTTTGTTACTTGAGCGTTTCTTTCTTTCGAGGTTGGCGCACCGAAAACAACTGCAATTACACGCATTCCATTTTTCATAGCAGTTGCGGTCAAACAATATTTTGCTTCAGCCGTAAACCCTGTTTTTAATCCGTCCACGCCTGAATAAAACTTAACAAGACGGTTTGTATTAACTAGCCAAAACTTCTTCTCGGTATCTTCTCTTAAATAATCTTCATATGTGCCAGTAAATTTCGTAATATCCTCATATTTCAGCAACTCTTTTGCCATTAATGCCATATCTTTTGCAGAACTGTAATGATCTGTTACTGGAAGTCCTGTAACATTTTGAAACTTAGTGCTTTCTAAGCCTAATTCTTTTGCTTTTTCATTCATTAATTGAACAAACTCTTCTTCAGATCCTGCTAATCTTTCCGCAACTGCTACAGCTGCATCATTTCCAGATCCAATGGCAATTCCTTTTAACATTTGCTCGGTTGTCATCTCTTCCCCAGGTTCAAGGAAAATTTGTGAGCCTCCCATAGATGCCGCATGCTCACTTGTACGTATTTTCTCATCTAACTTTAATTTTCCTTGATCAATTGCTTCCATGATCAGAAGCATCGTCATTATTTTTGTCATACTGGCAGGAGGAAGTTTTTCCTCGCTGTTTTTTTCATACATAATAGTTCCTGTATCTCGATCAATTAAAATGGCTGATTTTACATTTTCAACTAATTCTTGCTTTTTCTCAGCAGCTAAAGTGCCCGGTGCCAAAATTGATGTCATAAAACAGGTAATGATTAACAATGATATGATGCGTTTCATCTATTGACCCTCCATTCTATATAGCATCCATTTTTTCCAAAAAAAACAAGTTTATACAGTCAATGAAGAATATTCATGAAATAATTTGAATAGCACTAAAGGAAGATAGAATGTTTCATGCATTTTATAGGTATCGTTAGGCTAGTTTACTGATCTAGGTTATAATGAAAGGAGTTCAAAGGAGGTTAACAATTGATTCATTTAAAGACACCTGAGCAAATTGAAAAAATGAGAAAAGCAGGAGAAATTCTTGCTGATTGTCATAAAGAAATTAAAAAGTTAATCAAACTGGGGATTACTACGGAAGAAATCGATGTATTTGCGGAAAACTTTATTTTACAAAGAGGAGCCACTCCAGAACAAAAGGGCTATCAAGGTTATCCATTTGCAACTTGTGCATCTATTAATGACGTAATCTGTCATGGTTTTCCTTCCAAAAATCCCTTGAAAGACGGAGATATTGTTACGGTAGATATGGTAGTAAACTTAGATGGATGGCTTGCTGATTCCGCCTGGTCATATCCGGTTGGGAATATCTCCGAAGAGGCAAAAAACTTATTAAAAACAACTGAAGAGGCATTATACATAGGAATAGAACAAGCAGTCGTCGGAAACAAAGTAGGCGATATCTCCCATGCCATTCAAATGTTCGCAGAAGCAAAAGGTTATGGGGTAGTGCGAGATTTTGTAGGACATGCAATTGGCAGAGAAATGCATGAACTCCCACAAATCCCTCACTATGGCCCTCCACATGTTGGCACACCTCTTAAAGAGGGAATGGTTATTACAATTGAACCAATGTTAAATATTGGTATGTATCATGCCAAGGTTGATTTGGATGGATGGACAGCACGAACTGTTGATGGCAGCCTTTCTGCGCAATATGAACATACCTTAGCCATTACAGCTAATGGACCAGTAATCTTAACAAAACAATAAGACAAACACCCAATGGCAGATTGCAAGCCATTGGGTGTCTTTTTGTTATCCTGAAAATATTCATATATTAAATCCAAAAAAAATGAACTTTTTAAACGCTACAATACTCTTATAAGCGAGAGGTGAAGACATGAATGATGAACAACTTGTACAGAAGGCAAAAAAGCGGAATAAAAAAGCCTTGCTTCAATTAGTGATGCAGCAAAAAGACGATTATTATCGTCTAGCGTATTCCTATATGGGGAATTCTCATGATGCGATGGATGCAATGGAAGAAATGATCGTCATCTTATATGAGAAAATTGCTCAGCTCGAAAAAATTGAATCTTTCTATAGCTGGAGTAAAACTATCTTAGTGAATATTTGTAAGGGGAAATTAAAAAAGGAACGTAGAGAAATAGTTATGGATGACTTAGAGCAGCACAATCTTTTACATACAACCGATCCATATAAATATTCAGTAGAAACACTAGACATTATACAATTATTAACAAAATTAACCCCAGTCCAAGCGGAAGCAATCAAGCTAAAGTACTTTCACGATTTCGATAATGAGACGATTGCCAGCATCATGAAAGTATCTACCGGCACCGTAAAATCTAGAATACACAATGGCTTAAAACGATTAAAGAAGATGTATGGAGGGGAAGACAAGTGAAATCTTTAGAGGATAAACTACTAGAGGAAAAAAAGAAAATCGCAGAAATAACAGCTCCGCCAGAATTAGAACAGCGACTAAGCAAAGCACTTTTTGATAAAAAAACAAACTCTCCTAACCTAAAGAGATGGTACCCCTTATCTGCTGCTGCAATTATTCTCTTAATTTTTATGACGTATCAATCAAGTGCATTGGCTTATTACGGCAAAAAACTGTTAGGATTTGATACCATTATGAATCAATCCTTAAAAGATTTAAATGAAAATGGATTCGGACAAAATATTGAGAAGTCTTATCTATTAGAAAATGGTACTGTATTAACAATCAATGGACTTATGTCCGATGAAAATAGATTGGTTGTTTATATTACATTAGAAAATGATAAAGGCTTGCCAGATGATCTAGATCATATTTTTTCTCCAAGGAACATTACTGGTTTTTTTACAAATGCAAAAATGAATAGCTCTGTTTTTGAAAAAAATGATGACAAAACAAAAATCACGGGAATATTAAATTTTGATCCCATTAATGCTTTTTCGAAAAAGCTCCAGCTGCACTATGTTTACTGGAAAGATGATGAAACAATGGAAGGTACAACTGATATCTCCTTTCCCTATAATCATAAGGAAGCATTACAAACAAAAATGAAGCAATCTATTAATAAAAAATGGAATGTAGATAAAGGTACTATTCATTTTAAAAGAATCACAGCTACTCCTACTCAAACGGTTATAGAAGGCTCGTTTCATGTCGATAATTATGACCGACTCAATTATGGTTTTAATGGAGTAGAGCTAGTCGCAAATGGTAAGCCTCTCTCCCAAGAAGGCTATACTACTTCTTCATCCATTAACAAAAACAATCCATTTTCGATTGAATATGATGGCCTTCCAGAAGATATCCATTCACTCGAAATTCACATGAAAGACTTTATCGGTTATAAATCGATAAATAAATCCATTGCGCTTACAGAGAAAGAAGAAAATAGAGTAATACCATTAGAGAATGATGAATTAACCATAAAGAACATCCAGTTAAATGATATGCTATCAATAAGTATCTCCACGAGTGATTCTGTTTTATTCGATAAAGTAAGTATTATTAACGAAGAGCAAAAAAGAATTCCTTTAAAAACAACAACCAATCACCAGTTGATCACTAACAAGGATGGAACAATTAATAATGAGCGATCATTGCTATTTGACACAAAATCTCGGCCGCTGGAACTGCATATTGGCGGATTGCATTATGTGAAAAAGTACAATAAAACTTTAGCTATTCCTCTTCAATAAAGAAAGCAAAAGACTCACAAATGATCAGCAATTACGCTAGCTTCAATCGTGAGTCTTTTCTTCTTATTCTGTAATTATTTCATAAATTAGCGTAGGGGCTTTTACTTCATTGGGTGAAAGCTTTATATTTTCAACCAATTTTTTTATTACATCGTCTACTTCTTCAGTATTGCTATAAATTGTAACGAGTGATTCGCCAGCCTCCACTTTATCTCCTATTTTCTTGCGTAAAACTAAGCCTACCGCCAGATCAATTTCTGACTCTTTTGTTGCTCGGCCAGCTCCTAATAACATAGCAGCAGTCCCAATGCTGTCCGCTGTTATTTCTGCGACATAGCCTGATTCTCTTGCTGGAAGCTCCGTTATAAATTTAGCTTTAGGTAATAAATCTGTTTGATCCACAACAGAAGCATCACCACCTTGGGAACTTAAGAAAATTTTAAACGTTTCGAGCGCTTTGCCATTATCTATTACCTCTTGCAGCATTTCTCTCGCTCTATCCGTTGATTCTGCCTTTCCAGCTAAATAGACCATATGACTTCCTAAAGTTAAACATAGTTCCGTCAAATCTTCTGGTCCATGCCCCTTTAATGTATCAATTGCCTCTTTTACTTCTAGTGCATTTCCGATTGCATATCCTAAAGGCTGACTCATATCAGAAATAACCGCCATTGTTTTCCTGCCCACATTATTCCCTATTTGCACCATTGCTTCAGCAAGCTCTCTGGATGCATCCAATGTTTTCATAAATGCTCCAGCACCTGTTTTCACATCTAAGCAAATAGCATCCGCACCTGCTGCAATTTTCTTACTCATGATACTGCTGGCAATCAATGGAATACTGTTAACAGTCGCGGTTACATCTCGTAAAGCATATAATTTCTTATCAGCAGGAGTGAGGTTCCCACTTTGTCCAATAACCGCTAATTTATTCTTATTTACTAGATCAATAAACGCTTCTTTTTCTATTTCCACATGGAAACCTTTTACTGATTCTAATTTATCGATGGTTCCACCAGTATGACCGAGTCCTCTTCCACTCATTTTCGCCACTGGAACACCTACTGATGCCACTAATGGTCCCAATACTAATGTGGTAGTATCGCCAACTCCCCCAGTTGAATGTTTATCCACTTTAATTCCTTCAATGGCAGATAAATCAATGACATCTCCTGAATGAACCATTGCCATTGTTAATTCAGCACGTTCAGCTGCTGTCATATCTTGAAAAAACACAGCCATACTAAATGCACTCATTTGATAATCAGGAATCGTTCCATCTGTATAGCCTTTAATAATAAAAGAGATTTCTTCTTTGGATAATTCTAAACCGTTCCTTTTCTTCTCAATTAAATCGACCATTCTGAATGCCATAATTTGAATTCTCCTTCATATGTATGGAATTATTTTCTTTAAAATTGCAAAAACCCAAGTCAAATTACTGCTTTTTTTTAATTTTTTGATTTATGTAAACGGTGTAAAAATATAGCTGTCTAAAGAGTTACCGGTAAATCAGTAACTCTTTAGGATGAAAACTTCATTATGCACCTATATGTTTAATTAGCTCTTTCACATATTGCAGGAAGTTTGCTTTTACCTTTTCTGTTGTTTCGATTACTTCTTCATGATTCAGTGGTTGATCTAGAATACCTGCAGCCATATTAGAAATACAAGAAATCCCTAATACTTTCAGACCTGCATGACGAGCGACTATTACTTCTGGAACAGTCGACATCCCCACTGCATCGCCGCCTAATACGCGAAGCATTCTTACTTCTGCTGGCGTTTCATATGATGGACCTGTGTTTCCCACATAGACACCCTCCTGAATACTCAGTCCAATACTGCTTGCGACCTTGCGTGCTGTTTCACGCAGACTTTTGCAATATGCTTCTGACATATCAGGGAATCTCACCCCTAACTTACTGTCATTTGGTCCGATTAATGGATTGGTGCCCATATTATTAATATGATCAGAGATTAGCATTAAATCACCAGGTGCAAAGTTTTCATTCACCCCGCCTGCAGCATTAGTTACAATTAATTTTTCTACTCCTAATTCCTTCATAACGCGAACAGGGAAAGTTACTTTATCAAATGTATACCCTTCATAAAAGTGGAAACGACCTTGCATTGCTACCACTTCGATCCCCTTAATTGTACCGAATACAAGTTGTCCAGCGTGACCTTCTACTGTTGATACCGGAAATTCTGGGATTTCTTCATAAGGTATTTTTACTGGATTTTCGATTTCTTCTGCAAGAACTCCTAAGCCAGAGCCAAGAATTAAACCAATTTTAGGTGTTTTTGCATACTTTTGTTTTAAAAAATCAGCTGATTGCTTAATCATCGTATAATTCATTTTTTATTCCCCTTATATTAAGTCATTTAAGAAGCTTGTGCCATGCTTTGGCATCTTCACGCTGAAATTATCTGCTACCGTTGCTCCAATATCAGCAAACGTTTTACGTAGAGGCAGTTCTTTCGGTTCCTTTAAAGATTTGCTATATACTAATAACGGCACATACTCTCTTGTATGATCTGTCCCATGATGGATAGGATCATTTCCATGATCTGCGGTAATGATTAACAAATCATCTTCCTTCAGTAATTCCAATACTTCTGGCAGTCTAGCATCATACTCCTCTAATGCCTTTCCATAGCCAATTGGGTCTCTTCTATGTCCAAATAAAGCATCAAAATCTACTAAATTTAAGAAGCTTAGACCTGTAAAATCCATTTTTAATGTATCTACTAGTTTGTCCATCCCATCCATGTTAGAGACCGTTCTCAATGATTTGGTCACACCTTCTCCATCATAAATATCAGAGATTTTCCCAATAGCAATACTCTCAATTTGATTATCTTTCAATTCATTCATTACTGTCCGATCAAATGGCTTTAGGGCATAGTCATGACGATTTGCAGTACGTTTAAAGTTGCCTGGTTCGCCAATAAATGGTCTAGCAATAATGCGACCAACCATATATTTCTCATCGAGTGTCAATTCTCTTGCTAATTCACAAATACGATACAATTCATCTAAAGGAACAATGTCTTCATGTGCAGCAATTTGCAGTACAGAATCTGCTGAGGTGTAGACGATTAAAGCACCGGTCTTCATATGTTCTTCACCTAGCTCATCTAGAATTTCCGTTCCACTAGCTGGTTTATTTCCAATAATCTTGCGTCCAGATTTTTTTTCGATTTCATTTAATAGTTCATCTGGGAATCCTTCCGGGAATACGCGGAATGGTGTTGCAATGTTTAGACCCATTATCTCCCAGTGTCCAGTCATGGTATCTTTTCCGTTTGATGCTTCTTGCATTTTTGTATAATAAGCAAGTGGATTATCAGCACGCTCAACACCAGCAATTTCCTCAATATTACTAAGACCTAATTTCGCCATGTTCGGCATATGAAGACCATTCATTCTTTGAGCAATATGCCCTAATGTATGTGCTCCTTCATCATTAAATTTTTTCGCATCAGGTGCCTCGCCAATTCCTACAGAATCCATTACAATTAAGAAAACGCGATTATATTTATATGTTGACATCTTTTTCCTCCTTTTACCATATGATTTAACCTATTTTGTCCTACTATATGTATCTTTATTAACCATAAAAATTATAGCATAATCGTCAGAAGTCTGACATCTTTTTCAAGATTGTTATCTTCATTTTAGAAAAATAAAAATTGTTTTCCATTTTCTTATTCATTATACCTTTTTTCAGATGAAAAGAAAAAAGAACACTGTTCGAAGTTGACTAACCTAAATAAATGAGCCCCATAAAACACCTTTGAACTGTACACTTAAACAAAGTACTAACTCAAAGATGTTTTATCCCTGCACCATATTGCTAGGTCAGTCTAATTGTTTATATCTCTATGGTTTTATATAATTTATTCCTGTGTTAGAGGTGGAAGAGTTACAACTAACTCGCCTTTAGGGGGTAAACAGAAATGATGTCCTCACCAAATTTTTAAAATTCTCTTCTTCTACTTCCATTTTACCAAGCAGAATAAGTCTGCTAAATGTGGAATTTCTTTATCTGGATATATTTCTATAAACTCATCTGACTTTGTAATCGATAAAATCACTATTCTCTAATTCTGTTCCAAGTTTACTTGGCACGATGAAGGCAGGAGTTGACTCTAAAAGGTTAGCTCCTATCCATCCTTCAAATTCATAATGTAAATATTTTATCTGTTCTGATATCCCCTCTCTTCTGTTGCAATTTCTTCTTCTATTCCCTAAATGGTATATTCCCCCTGGCCACCTGATACTTTTGGTTCTAAAAAATATAAATCATTCATTCCTTCCTACCACAATCTTACCTTTTCACTGGCGGATTAAATATTTACCATTTTAAAACCAATAGCGAATATTTTACGACCGTCTATAGTAAAAAACCAACCCAAAACTTTAAGCCAAGGTAGCACATGCAAGCACTTTCGTGTTACTTCTTGTTTATCGTCAGGAGCTAATCTCGTTAGTTTGTCAGCCATTCCATGTTATTAAACCACCCCTATGTTATTTCGCCTAGTTATTGTGCTTCTCACAAAATCCAAATATAAAATCAATACTCCATGATGATACTATCTTCATGAGCAATGAAATCATACACTCATTATTTATGTTGTCTAAAGAGTACATTCCATACAAAAAAGCACTTGTTGTCTTTAATTGACAATCAAGTGCTTTAAGTTCATATGTTTTTAATAAACATTAAATTTGTAAGTTTTGTAATAACAGTATGACACCTATTGTATGTCATGACAACTACTACGTTAAAACTTACGAGTTCGTTAGTTTTATGTCCATTCCATGTCTTTATATTCGTCGCACAGTAAAATGTCATCTCGCCTAAGCTCGTACTTCGTTTTCTATTCTATCATTGCACACCATCATGGAGTTTGTATTTTCAAACACCTTATATCTATAACTCTAGTAGAAATCATTTTTGTGTATTAATATATTCTCTAATTAGTTTCACATCACTTTCTCTCTTTTCATCAGGGGAAATTCCTAATTTTTTATACTTCCATATAATTAATCTCTCATAATGATTATAATTATTTTCTTCCTCTAATAAAGTATAATCAAATTCAATATCAAACTTACCAGTAGAATATAACTCAAATGTTAAATTAGTCCAAGGTTCCTGCTTATTTCTTTTAAATTCTTCCCATAACTCTCTAAAGATGCTGTCAAGAAGATTTAATTGTCGATCAGTCTCGTCTTCATCAATTCCTTCCATATCTTCAATATCTAAACTGTATATTGGTTCCTGCTTATTTTTTGGATAGTAGAAAAATACCGTCGAATCACTATATTCATCAACTTCTGAATATACCATTACTTTTTCCCATGGTTCTGGAATAATATTGTTTAACTGTATGGCTACTTTTTGATAAATACTTTCCATGTTCTCTGTATTCATTTACTTTCCTCCATATACATTTTTTAAACTGGCTTTAAATTTTTCTCCATCAATTCTATATTTTATGTTAAAGCTAACTGGTCTCACAGAATCCCCTTCATATACAGGTCTAATGTCAACTATAACTTCCCTCTTATCTCTTAAAGCTTTTGCCCAAGCAAATTCCAATTTTTTATAAGCACTTACATTAACATTACCATTCATTGCAACTATATTATCAATTAGCGGAGATCCATTAAATTGCGTACCGATTAAATGTCCACCATGATCGCCTTGAGTACTAGGAGCTTTAACTCGGTCTTCTCCACCAGCAGCTAACTGATGTTTACTATTACGTTCTCCCATCTCTAGCGTTAATTCTCCAGAAGCTCTCTCAATTCTTCCTAGTTCATCTGTTTGATATAGATATCCATTCGTTTCATATTTTACATTAGGTTTCAATTTAAATTCATCTAAAAAGTGACTACCATTTAACTACATCATCAAAAGCCTTACTAGTATTACCCGTACCCTTAGTAGTCCCCTTCCCTTCCACTTTCCTCAAAGAGGCTGGAACGATGGAATCCATCCGATTTTCTATTGTGGCTCTGCTCCACACATTGACAGGAGCCTGATTCGCCGTACTTAGTTGGAAGGACGGATGGGGCGTAAAGTTTTGTCTAAAGAAGTGGGTGACTTCTTGGACATATTGTTTTCCACTATTTTTTATGCCATTAGGCCATAGGCTGTTCTCTTTCTTCCTTCCATCGATTCGTTGGAGCGATTCTGTTGTTTTTTGTGAAATGGCTGAACGGATACCGTTGGCTTTATTTTTACTTTTTTCTCCTTTTAACAGCTTAAGGTATTTTGCTTGGCCGACATATGGGAGGAAGGAAGTGGCTGCACTTCCCGATACATACATGATCCCTTCTTTTTCGGCGGTGTCTGTTATAGACTGCGCCATCGATTCAAGGACGATTGTAGGATCGTTTTATAACTACATTTCGAATGCTTTCCAGCTGTTGTTTATTATATCTGCTTCGCTCTTTTTCTTCCATATCTGTATCGTCAAACAGACTAAATAGGAGGCTGGGAGCCCGATACCTTTCCTGAATGGCACGGCTAAGTCTATAGGTTACTCCCCATTCAATCTGGGTGAGATTTCCCCCAATATCGTTCCAATCGACTCTCATCACTGTTTATGGAAATAAGGGTAATACCTTCCTTGCCTTCTTGTTTCTTCCCTTCGTTAATTTAAGGGCAATTTCAAGCTGTTGATATTGGTCTAATAACTCCATTATGCCATTGACCAAAAAATCGTTGGGGTCTTTCTTATGGATACTGTAAGATGGTTGTTCAATGCTCTTAATGTAACAGCCATACTTCTTTAGCTCTCGTTGTATCAACACCTTTACATTGTCTGACCGTCATAATCGGCTTATGTTCAGCACCACCACATAATCAATTTGGACAGACGAAAGGTGAGCCAACATTTCCTGTAAGCCCCCCCTGTCTATTTCTAATGCTTCTTCATTTAGTTTTGCGCCACTAATTCCTTCATCTCTAAAAATATGTATCAAGTTCAAGCCTTGTTCTTCACAGTATGCTTTAATTTCATCTTCTTGATATTTCAAGCTATATCACTCTTTAGCTTGCCCTTGAGTGGAGACTCGTATATACCCAACAACGTTCAACTTTTCACCCTACCGTTACGAAAATTAAAATTTATGTAACGCTTTTTAAACGAATAGCGAGTATTATACGGCCGTCTTTAGTAAAAACACAACCCAAATTTTTTAATCCAAAGCAGTAATAGAACGCCCTTCACGTTATCCATTGTTTATCGTCACGAGCTTTGTCATTCTCGTTAGTTTATTAGCCAATCCATGTCATAACTACCGCTGCCATGTAAAATGTCATCTCGCCTTTTTATCGTACTTCTCACAAAATCCAAATATAAAATCTATACTCCATGATGGTACTACCTTCATGAGCTATGAATTTCAGTAAAGCAATATCCAATATCGTCCAAAGTTAAGATTTCTAAAAAAACAAAAACACCTGATTCCTAATAAGGCAATCAAGTGCTTATAGTTAATTCTGTAACATACTCCCGAATATTACTGAACTGGTCCCATAAATTCAGTAATAATAAGAATATGTTCCTTCAGTTTGACTTTTTTTAGATTCTCTACTTTTTCTGCTCCACCTAAACCTAATAGCGGTGTATAACCGAAGCACTCATCATAATCTAACTCACTATATTGTTTAAGGGCTTCGGGATAAGGTTGCCAAGACAAATCTTCATCTTTAAATTCCAAATCATTAATATTTTGAAAGAAAAATTCAAATGTAAACATAATTGTCTTTACCACACCATACCTGTAATTAAGTAGTCTAACATATCCATCTGACCAAATAACTAGGTCACCCATACCTGTAGCAAACAACACAACTGAATCCTTGTATCTTTGACTACTCTCTCCCAAAATCTCTTTAAATTCCTCTGGATTTACACTTTTAAAATACCCTTGCATAAATGTACCAAATCCATAATTACTCCATAAATCTATAATTTCATTTGGTACCAGTTGCATATATTTTTCAATGATTTCACTCGGAACTTTATTATGCAATTTAAAATCTTTTAAGTATTTTTCCATTTATACTCCTCCCACTAATGTGTTAATTTCACATTCAAATAAGTATTTTTTAGTTGTTCTGGTGTCATACTTTTTGCTAATTCCTTGATTTGTTCATCAACAATATCAATCCTATACCGCCATTGACTATCTATTGATGAATTTATTCTCTTATCTCCCAAACCTCCTATTACTTCTGCCTTTCCTTCCGCTATCTGGTCTGGGTTGTGAAGTGCAGCTTGAGTATCTAACCACTCCTTAGCTTGTTTCTTAGCTTTCGATAACGTTAATCCTTCTCTTTGTAGTTCATTTATCTTTTGTACATAAGCTTCTTCCCTAGCAGCTTGTTGTGCAGCGTTACCTTCAATTGCACGCCCTTGTTCAATATACTTCTCACGATTTTTTAAATACTCATCAACTGTTAGTTTATTCATACCTTTTTCTTGGTCTTTCAATTGTCTTGCAAACTCTTCGGAGTCATGTTTATCATTTCTTTTAAAATTAACTTCAACTTCTTTTATTCTTGGTACATCAACCAAATGCTTTACATTACCCGTACCCTTAGTAGTCCCCTTCCCTTCCACTTTCCTCAGAGAAGTCGGAACGATGGAATCCATCCGATTTTCTATCGTGGCTCTGCTCCACACATTGACAGGAGCCTGATTCGCTGTACTTAGTTGGAAGGACGGATTGGGCATAAAGTTTTGTCTAAAGAAGTGGGTGACTTCTTGGACATATTGTTTTCCACTATTTTTTATGCCATTAGGCCATAGGCTGTTCTCTTTCTTGCTTCCATCGATCCGTTGGAGCGATTCTGTTGTTTTTCGTGAGACGGCTGAACGGATTCCGTCGGCTTTATTTTTACTTTTTTCTCCTTTTAACAGCTTAAGGTATTTTGCTTAGCCGACATATGGGAGGAAGGAAGTGGCTGCACTTCCCGATATATACATGATCCCTTCTTTTTCGGCGGTGTCTGTTATAGACTGCGCCATCGATTCAAGGACGATTGTAGGATCGTTTTATAACTAACTACATTTCGAATGCTTTCCAGCTGCTGTTATTATATCTGCTTCGCTCTCTTTCTTCCTGTAAGCCCACCCTGTCTATTTCAAATGCTTCGTCATTCAATTTGGCGCCGCTAATTCCTTCCTCTCTAAAAATATAATCAAGTTCAGGCCTTGTTCTTTACAAAATGCTTAATTTTCATCTTCTTGATATCTCAAGCTATATCCATCTCTTGCCTGCCCTTGAGTTGAGACTCGTATATACCCAACAACGTTCAACTTTTCACCCTCCCGTTACATAAATTATAATTTGTGTAACGTTTTTTAAACAAATAGCGAGTATTATACGACCATCTCTTGTAAAAATACAACCCAATTTTTGTCTACCCTGTTGCTAAACTAGTAAGCTTCTTACGTAATCTACCTTTTATCACCACGAGCTTTGTCAATCTCGTTAGTTTGTCAACAATTCCATATCATAACTATTCCTGCCATGTAAAATGTCATCTCGCCTATTTCTCTTTCCTATTCATTTCCCGTAAAGTATTAAAACGATACTCCTTGATGGTACAACCATCATGAGCTCTCGATTCTCAAACAAATCATTTTCTTATTGTCTCACTCAAATATCAGCTGATTTAGTATAAATTAAAGTAAAAAACCTTGAAAGGCATTTAGCCAATCAAGGTTCATTCAATTTGGTTCTGAAAGGCTACTTTACTTATCTCTATTAGCTATGTGAGATTCGACAGCCTCTTCTAAACTCATTGCTTTTTCTAAATCATCATCCACAAGTATAAGTAAAGGACCCTCTAAAATATCCCCTTCTGAAGTTCTAACTTCAAAAGTAGCAGCCCAATATTTTGGAGAAATTCTAGATATTTCCACACCTATTAGTTCTAATTTGAAGTTTTCATTCCTATCTTTATTTACATATTCAAGCGCCAGTTGTTCTGCTCTTTCTCTCGATAACTTCATTATCGAATACCTCCATATTGTGTTATATACCAGTTAGCATGTAGTTGCTCAGCTTCGTTTAAGGAATTCCATCTTTTTGGGTTATTTGATAACATATCATAAACAAATTGCTCAGGAGCATTGAATTTTGTTAAATCATTCATTGGAACTGGTCCGCTAGTACGAGGCAAATTTGAATAAGCCTCTTTCCCGATTTGTTTATATTGAATATAGTGTGACAATTCATGCCAAACTTCATATTGTGTGGGGTTACTTTTCAATACCAGTTCCCCAGTATTATAGTTAAAGCCTCCTCCTTTTCCTGGTGGCAAAAACTCATCTCCAACCTTGAGTGTTACTCCTCTTTTTTCAAGATAATTGCCTAAAAGTTTCAAGTCTTTTTCACTATAGTGTTTACCACCAAGGCGACCTGTTTCTTCCACATAATCAATCTTCCCCGTACCCTTAGTAGTCCCTTTCCCTTCCACTTTCCTCAGAGAAACCGGAACGATTGAATCCATCCGATTTTCTATCGTGGCTCTGCTCCACACATTGACAGGAGCCTGATTCGCTGTGCTTAGTTGGAAGGACGGATGGGGCATGAAGTTTTGTCTAAAGAAGTGGGTGAATTCTTGGACATATTGTTTTCCACTATTTTTTATGCCATTAGGCCATAGGCTGTTCTCTTTCTTGCTTCCATCGATCCGTTGGAGCGTTTCTGTTGTTTTTCGTGAAATGGCTGAACGGATTCCGTCGGCTTTATTTTTACTTTTTTCTCCTTTTAACAGCTTAAGGTATTTTGCTTGGCCGACATATGGGAGGAAGGAAGTGGCTGCACTTCCCGATACATACATGATCCCTTCTTTTTCGGCGGTGTCTGTTATAGACTGCGCCATCGATTCAAGGACGATTGTAGGATCGTTTTATAACTAACTACATTTCGAATGCTTTCCAGCTGCTGTTATTATATCTGCTTCGCTCTCTTTCTTCCTGTAAGCCCACCCTGTCAATTTCTAATGCTTCTTCATTCAGTTTTGCACCACTAATTCCTTCCTCTCTAAAAATATGGATCAAGTTCCAGCCTTGTTCTTTACAATACCCTTTAATTTCATCTTCTTGATATTTCAAGCTGTATCCATCTTTTGCTTGCCCTTGTGTCGAGACACGTATTATACCCAACAACGTTCAACTTCTCACCCTCCCGTTACATAAATTTTAATTTTCGTAACGCTTTTTAGCGAATAGCGAGTATTATACGACCGTCTCTTTTAAAAATACAACCCAATTTTTGTCTGCCCTGTTGCTAAACTAGTAACCTTCTTACGTAACCTACCTTTTATCGCCACGAGCTTTGTCAATCTCGTTAGTTTGTCAACCATTCCATATCATAACTATTCCTGCCATGTAAAATGTCATCTCGCCTATTTATCGTACTACTCTCGCAAAGCAAGTATTAAAACAGAATGCCTTGATGGTACTACCTTCATGAGTTATGAATTTCATGTAGACATTTTAATTTGTCCAAAGTTACATTTCTAACAAAAAGCACTTGTTGCCATAAGTAGACAATCAAATGCTCTATTCAATGTTTTACTTCCTATATAATTTAGTTGTGCAACGTAAGATTTCCATAAAAAAATCTATAAAGAGTCTTAAAAACATCTACATCATTTTCGTTTAATACTGCTTTTATTTCATTACCTTTAAAACAACTTTTCAAGCGTAACAGTCCATACGTGAGTAGTATGTGTGGACTATTTTACGCTTGCTTTTATATTTTATTGCTGAGAACCCGAAGTATTAATCAACCATATCCCTAAAGTACTCTGCATCCTCATCAACCTTTCTTATAAATTCCTCCAATGAACCAGCAATTTGGGTTTCAAAAAAATATACAGGAGTTTGTTGTGGAGTATTTAAATCAAGAGTTAAATATACACCCTCGTTTACTTCATAAAACACTAATTTATCATCGTCCTCATATATTCCTTCTAAATCTGGATCAAACTCGTAAATACCTTCTCTCAAAGTAATATCAGCTATAGTATCTGGATCCATAATTCTATTTATTGCGTTCCCATCGCTTCCTTTTATAAAGCCATACCCAACTTCTAAGTAAAAATCTCTAAGTTCATTAGGTAACTCAAACCCAAGTCTTTCTTCCGCATCTAACAGTTCGTTTTCTTGTAGTCTAATAAATTTATGCTTATCATTTTTCACAAAATCAAATGTAGCCATTAAAACTACCTCCTTGGAAATAACTTATTTGATGGCGAACCCTTACCATGAATCCCTGCCTGGTGTTCATCAGGAAATTTAGCGGGATGTATATTCCACCATTCGTGAGGACCGCCAATATTATTTTCTATAATATGATGAGCATCATATGGTTGACCTATATCCCTTGCTAATCTACCTTTTTTATCATAAATTTCCTCAGTATATCTTGGCCAAGTTTGTCCCGTGTTTTCTTCCCATTCTTTAATCAATTTATTTTTCACACTATTGAATTTATTCCTGTGTTTTAAAGTTTCCAATGGTGTCATTTTTTCATATTTATTTTCTCTTAAAGTACCCTTTAATCTTTCTATTTGTGATTTATGAAGTTTCAATCCAGTTTTTGACTCAACATCTCTAATATAATCTTTAGCTAAATCGTAATCAATTTTTACCGTACCCTTAGTAGTCCCCTTCCCTTCCACTTTCCTCAAAGAGACCGGAACGATGGAATCCATCCGATTTTCTATCGTGGCTCTGCTCCACACATTGACAGGAGCCTGATTCGCTGTGCTTAGTTGGAAGGACGGATGGGGCATGAAGTTTTGTCTAAAGAAGTGGGTGACTTCTTGGACATATTGTTTTCCACTATTTTTTATGCCATTAGGCCATAGGCTGTTCTCTTTCTTGCTTCCATCGATCCGTTGGAGCGATTCTGTTGTTTTTTGTGAAATGGCTGAACGGATTCCGTTGGTTTTATTTTTACTTTTTTCCACTTTTAACAGCTTAAGGTATTTTGCTTGGCCGACATATGGGAGGAAGGAAGTGGCTGCACTTCCCGATACATACATGATCCCTTCTTTTTCGGCGGTGTCTGTTATAGACTGCGCCATCGATTCAAGGACAATTACGGGGTCGTGGATAACCGCATCGAGTGTTTCTGTAGCACTCTCTATCCTTTTCGTAGAAGCTTTTTTTAGAAAATCTGGCTCTATAGAATCTGGAATGATTCCTGATGCGGCCACGATTCCAGCATCGATCACAAGCGTAATAAGGCCTTTGGCTATCTCATAAATCGCTACCGCGAGCCCCTTTACAAAATCCCAAGCTCCCTCTGCTGTTACAGAAATCACATCGCTTACCTTTTCAGAGAAGGTTGTATAGCGATCCTTGACCTGAGAGGCCTTGTTTGCATATTCATCATCTGTGTTTTCATACTTTTTTACTTTTGACTCATAGAGATCCCACAGCTCTTCCATTTTATTTTTTAACTTGGATTGAACAGATTCCATATCATTTCGAATGCTTTCCAGCTGTTGTTTATTATATCTGCTTCGCTCTCTTTCTTCCAGATCTGTATCGTCAAACAGACTAAATAGAAGGCTGGGGGACCGATACGTTTCCTGAATGGCGCGGCTAAGTCTATAGGTTACTCCCCATTCAATCTGGGTGAGATTCCCCCAAATATCGTTTCGATCGACTCTCATCATGCTGTTTTTGGAAATAGAGGGGAATACCTTCCTTTGCCTTCTTGTTTCTTCCCTTCGTTAATTTAAGGGCAATTTAAAGCTATATCCATCTTTGGCTTGCTCTTATGTTGAAACTCGTATACCCTACAACATTCAACTTTGACCCTCCTTTTAGGAAAATTGTAATTTTCGTAACGTTTTTTAACGAATAGCGAATATTATACGACCGACCGTCTCTTGTAAAAATACAACCATAAGTTATTTTTCTTATACAATAAAACAGCACCTCTTTTAGTTATCGTAACGAGCTTTGTCATTCTCTTTAGCTTAAGTGCTTTACAGTACATAAGTATAAGTATCCCTGCCTTATAAAACATCATCTCGTTCGGTTCTCGCACTTTTCTCGATAGACAAGGTATTACAAGTTACTCCATGAGGTCTCTATTTTACATAAGTTATACTTTACTGTATTCAACCAAACGTATTACATGCAAAAAGCACCTTTTGTCAACTAACAAAAAGTGCTTCGTGGCTTCAAATACTATATTAATTATCATATTCAGTTACTAATCTTCATAAATAACAGACCCCATATATTTAAGGCTCCTACCATCAAGTTTTGCTTCCTCAACAAATTCCTCATATTCAAAATCATATAACCGAATAACAATATTGTACTTTTCTTCTAAACTTTCACCATAAAAGTCTTTAAGCTCACTTATAAGTGCGTCAGAATAAGAAGCATTCTTTAGTAATTCAGACAAAGAAGACGTAGGATATTCATTGTAAGTACATTCTAATAAATCTTGGTTATACTCAAGGAAGTCTATTTTAAAATCATTCATAAAGCTTGAAGGAATTCTGTCTCCCTCATTATCATATTTTATTTCTATATACTTGCTTAGCAAATTCTCATTACTACAATTTCCAAACCAAAGAGAAACAGCTCCTGGGTTTTCCATCTTAATCCCCCCATTTCTAATTATCTAAGCCCTTCAGGTAAAGAATCAATTCCGCCTTTCAACCTATAATGTGCCCAATTTTTTAATTTCCTTTTAAATGTTTCATAATCAAGTGAGTGATCAATCAGATCAAGAAGCTCTCTATGAGCTTTTCCAGAACCATCAAACCCATGTCTTCCTATTGGGTTTACAAACTCAACGTCTTTCGTTAACGTTCTCATTTCTGCTATATCTTCAGCCGTTACGCCCCACCGCTTAAAAATTGGTGCTCGAGATACTAGATGCCATTCATGGTACCCACCGGGATAACGAATCCTACTCTCAATTATAGTCCTTAATTTTGGAGTAGACCAGGCTAGTTCAAATTCATCTATGCTCAATTCATTAAACCATTTTGCAAAATCTTTACTTCCTGGCATAGTTTCAGGTGTAAACGTTCTAGTCCTAGAGGTTTCTTTAACAAAGTTGCCTTTTACAAGATTATTTAATTGCTCATTTGACAATCTTTTTTCCTTCTATTTTTTACTAGCAGAAGGTTTCTCTCTTACCCCAGTTTTAACGCTACTTGCTTTAGGTCTTGCTGGCTTAGATATACTAGTTTCACCCGTACCCTTAGGAATATCTAAATTAGTACTTAATAAAAGGATGGCAGTCTATTTAACCACCACCCAAACTGATTAACTTGCCTTCGTTTCAGGCATTCTTGGCAGAATATAAGCCGTTTTATTTTTCATCATACCATAGACAATTCTGACTAATCTCCTCATAATACAGAGAAGGGCTTGTGACTTGGATTTCCCTTCACTTTGCTTTTGATTATAGTAAGCATAAAACACAGGATTACGAGGAATTTTATTCCCCTTACTTACTTGGACTTGTTGAACAGCTAGGTTGTAAAAAACATCATATAGCTTTCGGTTGCCTTGTTTCGTTTTCTTCATCGTTTCCTTGCCACCCGAACCCATCTTGATAGGGGCTATCCCTGCATATCTTGCTAATTTGTCAGAGTTTGCGAACCGGTGAATGTCTCCGATTTCAGCAATTAAAGCGGATGAAGTAACCGTATCAATCCCTGGCATGGTTTCAAGCTGCATACCTAACTTCTGAATAGTTACTTTTAATTCTCTATCTACCTTCTTGATTTCCCTTTTCTTAAAGCTAATATCTCGAACTATGCTTTGAATGATAAAGTCTCTTGATGTTTGGTATTCTCGTTTTACTTCTCCATCTGCTTGAACAAGTGTTAATATTTGCTCTGCCTTTCTAGTGGAACAAGCATTGTTACTCACTTCTAATAGGAACTTCCGTAAGTCCTCTACTGTTTCCCCCTCCAAATGAGATGGTGAAGGGTAGCTTTCCCAAAAAGCTAAAGCTGTTTTTCCATCTACTTCTGAAAAGAAATCCTTGTAACTTGGATAATGATAGTTTAATTGCATATGCAGTTGGTTTTTCAAGGATGTTTGTGTTTTCACTAAAGCATTTCTTCTACCAACAAGTTGAGCGATTATCCAATGAATATCAGATGCTGTAGCTTCAGGTAAATACGGTAGGTCACGTATTAAAACCCTTGCCACACATTGAGCGTCCCAATTATCATTCTTTTGTGTCATCGCATAGCTGTTCCGTTCTGCATTGGATAAAGAGGAGTTAACAAATTTCAGAATGTAACCTTGTTCAAGCAGATACAACGCTAAATCTCGTCCGTAACCACCTACATCTTCTAATCCAAATATAGGGGTCAAATCTTCTGTTAAATACCTATTCACATACTCTAGTAAACTTGGAAAGATGGCTGGTTTATTTTGAAACGTCATTTCCCCTAGCTTTTCATTCCAACAATCCAATATCACCGCTGTATGTTGAAACTTGTGTAAATCTAGTCCTATATAAATATACTTATCTCTTCTCATCAGAAAACCTCACCCCTATATTCGATTGAACGGATAAAGTAAGACAGAGAATGTCAGCAACCTTAGGTCGAGCGTTAGTCTCTAGGGACTCGCAAGGGTACGAAAGCCTATCCATTCTCTATCTGTTAACCGTTATAAAATGGCTTGATGTTTGCCATCTGCTGTTATGTCACCATAGGGTATAACCCACTATAAAAGGCTTTTCTATCTAAAATCCTTTTGACTTGGACTTTAGTAAACAACTTTTCTTGTTTTGTTCGATGACCTTCCTCATTCAGTTGTTCCGCTAGTTGAGTTAATGACCATGAAGGATACTGTTCCTTTAAGTCAAACACTCGTTGTACGGTTTTGGCTTGTCTATCATCTATGACAAGGATTTTCTTACCTTTTTCCACTTTGTAGCCTAATGCGACATTTCCACCTGAATAGCCGCCCTGTTGGGCTTTCTTATTCCGCCCTCTCCCTAGCTTTAAAGAGATTTCTAATCGTTGATATTGATCTAATAACTCCATTAAACCATTGATTAAAAAATCGCTAGGGTCTTTCTTATGGATACTGTATTGTGGTTGTTCAATACTCCGAATGTCTATTCCATACTTTTTCAATTCCCGATGAACTAACACTTTCACAATGTCTGACCGCCATAAACGGCTTGTATTCAGTGTGACAACATAATCCACCTTTTGATGGGTGAGATACTCCAACATCTCCTGAAAGCCTAATCTGTCCACTTCTAACGCTTCTTCGTCTACTTTAGCCCCACTGATACCTTCGTCCCTAAACAAGCGTAAAAGCGTGTATCCATGAGTCTGACAGTAAGTCTTGATTTCATCTTCTTGGTAAGCAAGACTGTAACCATCTCTTGCTTGTCCTTGTGTAGATACTCGAATATATCCGATAACTTTCATGGTAGTTTCCCCCTCCGTTACGCTAATCTCAATTAACGTAACGCTTAGCCGCTATAATTAATATAAATTCATTGTATGCGGCTTTAGCGATACAATCAACCCCTTTACCGATACAAGTTTGTG